>WYEI01000028.1 GCA_009903905.1 Pyrobaculum sp.
TAGATGCTGTACTGGCCGCTCCTGGAGACCTTCACGAGACCTGCGGCTTTGAGTCTCGCTAGGTGGTGAGACACCGCGGTCCTGTCGAGACCCAGTATGTAGGAGAGGAAACAGACGGGCATGGGGCTCTGCCGCAGTAGATACAGGATCTTGAGTCTGTTGGGCTCGGCCAAGACCGCGAGCACCTCCGCTATCTTCTCCACCGCTACAGGCGGTGGGGAGATCTCCTCTACGGGGGGTCTCGGCGGGTCTTTACACACGCCGGTCTCGGCCAGCTTCCTCGCCACATCGCTCAGTCTCAACACGCCCACGTCAGAGGAGCGTCATTATTTTATACAGAGTCATGATCACTATCACTAGGCCGAATATCTGCCTCAAGGTCTTCCCCTTGACGTACCTAACGGTCGCCCTTGCGCCCGCATACGCCGCGGCTGAGCCCACGGCCACAACAGCAAGCAGAAACAATGGGTCAATCCTCATAGTGGGTATGTGCGGGACAAATGCAGAGAAGGATGGCGGACACACAGCCAGGGCATTGATGCCGGCCGCGAGCCGGGGCTCGTACCCCAGCAGTATGAGAGTCGGCATGAGGAGGAAGCCGGGCCCCACACCCAGCAACCCCGCGAGTATCGAAATCGGCACGGCCAACGCGGCGGCCAGCTTAAGGTTAGGCCCCCCGCGGGGAGTCTCCGAGGCGCCTTTAAACATTCTGTAGGCCAGATAAAGAACCGCGGCGAAGTAGATAAGCCATATGTACATCTGCGGTGTGTACTGCGCAAGGAGGGACCCTAAAGGGGCCGAGAGGGTCGTGGCGGCGGCCAAAACAGCCGCATCCCTCCACCTAATGAGCCCGCCTCTGGCGAACCCCACCATGGCGAAGAGCGATGTAAAGCCGTTGAGCAACAAGGCAACCGGTTGCACTTGATGCACCAGATCCGACATAAACAGCGATAGGTATGGAATAGTGGCGAAGGCGGCGCCGAGGCCCAACATGCCGGAGATAAAAGAAAGCACGGCGACGCCCGCCAGCACTATGTTGAGAGTAAAGCCGTCCATATGTGAACAGTTGATCACATATTTAACTTTTGCCGTCGGCCATCTCCTGCGTCTCGCCTAAGTAACCTCGATCTACAATACGCGCCCCGCTAGATCTGCAACCGTCTGTTGCATATTGCAACAGACGCTTAGGGTCCAGCAGAGGTGGCTAACTGTAGAAGATGCAAGATGTTGCAAATTGCGACCTTCTGTCTGGGGAGAGAGGAGCTACCGTGCCAAAACGAGTCGGAGAGACCCGTGATACACGGCAAGAAGAGAATGGGCCTTGCTGGTCAAGGAAGTACCTGGAGGAGAGAAGGGCTAGTTCAACAACCTGAAAAACCCTCTATGCGACGCGCTCTCCAGGCCAGCTGAGGCCTTAGGCGCAACGCCGGGGCGCTACGTCAAGCCCGAAGGCTCTGTATCCGCCGCGCCCCGGGCCCCGACAACTAAGATGAAGACCCCCTCTATTATAATAGAATTGACACCTCTGCCCGGACGGACAGGTCGCTTAACCTCAACTACTTTCGGCGCCGTGGCCCCGACATAGACTACACGGCGCGTGGGAGGCTGCTGACGTAAGGAGACTTGTCGCCGAGGTGATGAAGCGCGTTAAGTAACTTAAAAACTGCGTCGCGCGGGACATTGGGCTTGAAAAGGCGTTGCAAATCCACAACGCTCAAGCCGGTCCAGGTAGAGTCTTCCACACCTGCATGTGGCCGGGTAGTGGACGGAGGCGGTTGCCGCAGGGAGCTGCGGCTGGCGGAGCGGGCTGTGCTCCGGCACGCAGTCTGTATCGTGCTCTACGTCTCGAAAAACGCGTCGATTCTAGGTCTTGCTTTTCAGATATCTGTTTTTTATTTCGTGTATCACCTGCGGTATGTCTATGTCCATGGGGCAGACCTCTTTGCAGTTTCCCGCGTGGACGCACTTCAGCGCGTGGGGGCCCGCCGCCTCTATCCCCCTCGTCACGGCGGTCCACATGACGCCCATGGGGCCCGTGTAGGGGGGCTCGCCGAAATCCCTCCCCAACGCCCGGTATATCGGACAGTGGAGGTGGCACCGTCCGCACCTAATGCAGAGAAGTGTCTCCCACATCGCCGGGTCTCTCGCCGCCGCCCTCCTCCCGTTGTCCACAAGCACCACGTGGTACTCCTTGGGCCCCTGGGCTGGCGACACCCTGTGCATCTCGATGTCGGCCGTGGAGCTTGGGCCAGCCGAGACGTTGATATACGTGGGGGGATAGAGCCCGGCGTACGCCGCCTGGACGCTGGCGACGTAGAGGGCGTGTATCAACGTCGGCACTATCTTCTCCACGCCGTCGTACACGATGTGGACAGGCGGAAACGCAGACGTGATGCGTATATTGGCCTCGTTCTCTACCAGCACCACGGCGCCGGTGTCGGCGGCCAAGGCGTTGGCGCCCGTGATGCCCACGTCGGCCTTCATGAATTTCTCCCGGAGGAACTCCCTAACCCTCTGCGCTATGGCCACAGGGTCGGGAGGCACTGCGATCCCCAGCTTTTCCCTGAGAAGCTCGGCGGCCCGCTCGCGGGTCAGATGTATGGCGGGTGCTATTATGTGGGACCCCTCCTCGCCGCTGAGCTGGACGAGGAATGCCCCCAGGTCGGTCTCCCAAACCTCATTGCCCTCCTCCTCCAGCCTCTTATGGAGCTTGGTCTCGCTCGCCACGTTGTTCTTACCCATCACCACCACCTTCCCTCTGCCCACTATCTTAGCCGCGGTGTCTGCCGCCTCCCCCCCATCTCCCGCTAGGTAGAACCTGCCGCCAATCCTCTCAACCGACTTCCGGAACTCCTCGATGTAGAAGTCGAGATTCCTCACCACCTCCTCCTTGGCCTTCCTGACCTCTCTGCGCAGATCCTGGAGATATCCGTAACGCGCAAGCGCGTCGTATGTCCTTGGCATTATCGAGCTTCTAGCGCGCTCGATAGCTACATCCCAGCTCATACACTACTCAATCACCTAAGATATATATCTATCATATGCCCCCACCACGCCGGCCCTAGGCAGATCCACAAGCAGATGTGAGAAGCCGCCACGTCGCTCGAAAACTTCGACAAGTCGCCGGCCTCACTTGCTACGGCCTTCGCCGTGGGGTAAGCGCTCTTCCCGCCGCTCGGCGTGTCGTCCGCAACCTCCCTAGGATACAGGGCGCTCCGCATCGTGAAGGTTAACTTGTTATTCGCTCAGCCCCCTCTCACCGCGACGGCGGACGCGCTTGGGCGGCACGGGCGGCCTCAAGCTCTGGCTGAGCCTAGGGAAGTGACTCAAGAGGTGACATGTCGGCCGGGCTTCTTAGAATATACAGCTTCGGAGACTCCCACCGTGTTTTTGGCGCTCATATACTATATTTCGACGGTCTCAAGGCCGTGGCAAACAGAGGCGATCGCGCCGAGGCTTACCGAGTCTTCAACTTAGGCATGGTGGTTTACACCGACAGAGACAACCTAGAACATGCCTTAGTCCACCGGGAATCTCACAACCCCAAGCCCATCGGCGAGGTAAAGGAAAGAGGGTTTGTAATTGTAAACGGAATTAAACTAGTGAATTTGTTTTCTCCATTTGAAGAGAAAAAGCCACTGGGTTTCGACCTCAAATATTTCGACCTTATTTCGACACGAAGAATGGCCAGGGATATATCAGCCAATAGAGTATGCCTATTATGATCAACACAAAGACGAGGGCTATGGAGTATTTCATGTTGTTTCTAATTACCTCTCCTTCCCGTCTCACGTATTCAGTGGTCGATACGCCGGCGGATACGGTCTGCGGAGCCACGGGCTTCCCCAGCTCGGCGCCAACCGTCTGGGTCGAGGGCAGGAGGAGCGGCGGCAGGCCGAGGAGTTGCCCCATGGCGGCCTGGAACGGCCCGAACAGAGCGTTAGACGACGTGTTGCTGCCAGTCAGCGCCGCGCCCAGCCAGCCTAGAAACGGCGAGATAATCAAAAACCAGAGCCCCAAACCCATTGTCAAGTATGCCAGGCTGTACGCCATCCCGCTGTAGTTGAAGACAAAGGCCAGACTTATGACGAAGATGCCCGTGAGGACGGCCCCCCACGTCTGCTTCCACGTGGTCTTTAACGCATTCACGACATCCTTCGCGCCTGCCTTCATCAGCGGCAGGGTTATAAGCCACGCCACCAGCGCCGAAGTGCCCGTTACAAGGACGTTGAAGGAGTAGGAAGCCGACACCTGCTTCTGCAAAACCTCGGAATATGCCGGTACGCTGAAAGTAGCGACGACCCACTTCATTGGGGAAATCGGAGAGTTCCAAAGCCCCATTATGGTCACGAAGAGTATCAACGACGCCCACGCCCTCGCCACAGCCCCACGATCCTTGACGTCGTTAACCTTAACAGCGGGCGGTGACACTATGTGTTTAGGCCGCCAGACCTTCGCCAGCCCAACTAGAAACAGAAATGCGATGATCGACCCCACGACATCTGCCAGATAGGGCCCTATGTAGACGGCGGTGGTGAATTGGCCGAGCACATACCCCAACGCCCCAATTAACGCCGCCGGCCAAGCCTCTTTTATGCCCCTCCCCCCATCTATCAAAGCCAATATAACAAACACTATGATGAATGCGAGCACTGCCACGAAGTGCGCAACTGCGCCTGACGTAGCTACCAGCGGAAGACCCGCCACCCCCGCCAGAGTGACGATGGGGATGCCAAAAGCGCCATAAGCCACAGGGGCCGTGTTGGCTACAGCCATGATGGTTAGCGCCCTGATGGTCGGCAATCCCAGCGATATGAGTATAGGCACGAGGTAGGCCCACGGGGTGCCGAAACCTATCAGCCCCTCTATCAGCGCCCCTAAGGCCCATGCAATTGTGAGGGCGATAATCCTCACGTCGTTTGTGATGTTTTTCAACATCCACGAGGTGAAGGCGTCTAGATGCCCAGTCAGACGCCATGTGTTGAACCACGTTATGCCCCAGAATATAAGCCACGAGATGCTCCATAGGCCGAAAAGCGCCCCTATGAGCCACGCAGACACCGCGCTGTCGGCAGGCACGCCGACGGTGATTGCCAAAATCAAGGTGACAATTGTCGTAATCAATGTGGCTTTCCACGAGGACATCTTCAAAACAGTCAGCAGAATAAACAGCAACAACACCGGAGTCAAGTCGATTATCAACGTCAGTCCGGCGTCTCCCCAAAACAGTTTTGGTTGTACATAGACCATATGGTCCATAATTATTGTATTTTTAAATATTCCCCTGATGTCTATGATCGTAGCGACGATATATGTACACTATGAAAATATAATTTTGTTATAACAATATGTTATACTCGTAATATTAAATCTATAATTATCAATAATGAACAAAAATATTACTACTATAATATTAACAGCTATATGTAAATAAGTTGCATATAAGCATAAGAAAAATTTATAAATATTAGCCGGCCATTGTTACATGACCGTGGAAGTAGTCCGTGCTCTTGAGGGAATCGCGGGCGAGAGGGTTTACACAGATCCCGACGTATTGAGGCTATATAGCCGCGACGCATCTTTCGAGTCCGGGGAGCATCCTCTTGCCGTTGTGGAGCCTGTCGATATCGACGAGGTGGTTAAAATAGTAAAACTAGCTATTCGGTACAACAAGAAGGTCATAGTGGTCGGGGCCTCCACCAGCTTATCTGGAAACGCGGCTCCCAAAACCTCCGACGCTATAGTGATCTCCATGGCCAAGATGAACAACATCATAGATGTTTCCGAGGTTGATTGGTACGCGCGTGTGCAACCCGGCGTAAGGGTGGACGAGCTCAACCTGGAGCTCGCCAGATACGGCTTGCAGTGGCCTGTGGATCCAGCCTCCTCCAAGGCGGCCACGGTAGGCGGCGTTGTTTCGAACGGCGGCGGCGGAGTCAGAGGCGCTAAGTACGGCCCTGCCTCGCATTGGGTTCTGGCCCTCCAGGCCGTGATCGGGACGGGAGACGTGATAAACGTGGGTTGCTATACGGTGAAGTGCCGCGAGGGCTACAACCTCCTCCAGCTTTTTATCGGTAGCGAGGGTACGTTGGGGGTGATTACTGAGGCTACGCTGAGGCTGGCGCCTTTGCCCCAGTCTTTTGTGGGCGTGCTTGGGCAGTTCAACAACATCGAGGATCTTGTAAACACCGTAATCGACATAAGGAAAGCGAAGCTGTGGACCATGATAAACGAGTTTCTCGACGAGAGGCTCTCCCAGCTCGTCGGTCTCGATAATAGATTCCACCTATGGGTGGGCGTCGACGTCAACGCTGGAGGCGAGGGCATCGTCTTGGAACAGCTTAAAAACAGCGTGGCGAAAAACCACGGCGAGGTTGTGGGCGTGGCGTACTCGCTGGGAGAATTCAACAAGTTGCTGGAGCCCAGAAGGCGTCTGTATACCGCTGCCCTGCAGGCTGCTTTCGGCGACTACGGAAACAACGCCTTGGTGTTTATAGAAGACATCGCGGTGCCTATGAGCAAGCTACCAAACGCCGTCAGGGACTTGACGGAGCTGGGCGGCAAATACGGCATAAAGATGGTGATCGGCGGGCATATCGGGGACGGCAACATACACCCGACCATGTGGGTTAACAAGTCCGACAAAAAGGAGGTGGAGAAAGCGTTGAGATTATTCGAGGAGATTGGCAAGGTCGGCATCAAATATAGGGGAACTGTGAGTGCGGAGCACGGGATCGGGACTCAGAAGAAGGAGCTGTTGAAGGAGTCGCTAGCCGCAAAGAATCAAGGAAACTATGTAGTTTTATATAATTTAATGGCTCAAGTAAAAAAGGTGTTCGATCCATACAACATATTTAATCCGGGAAAGATACTGTAGCTATGTCCATTGAGTGGATCTCTCAACTCCGCGAGATCGTTGTCGACAGCTTGGAGAAGTCTTGGCTTCCTTTCCCCGTCAAGGAAGACCTATGTGAAGGCTGGAAGAAGGACCTGCAGGTCGGCCCCAGCTCCACTATTCTATACACCTCCTGTATGTACCACATAGCTCCTGTGATTGAGAAGGCCGTTGAGAACTTGGAGAAGTTCGGAGTTACGAAGGGCGGCGTGATGGCGCGGTTGGCCTCCGTGGGGACGAAGGCGTTGGGCGGATTCCTCCTGAGGCCAGACGAGGCGGAGGTGAAGAGAGCCGACGGGATAGTGAGGAGGATCTACGAGTTCCTGAGGAGGGCCGGGGTGGAGTTCGGCCTTCTGGACAGAGAGATATACTCCGGCGCTCTTCTCTACGAGCTGGGCCTCGTCGACGACTTTGCCAGATACGCGAGGCGCGCGGCCGAGTATTTCAAGAAGCGCGGCGTGAGGAGGATAATTACGGTGGATCCCCACACCCAGCACGTGCTGGAGAAGATCTACCCCAAGTACGTGGAGGGGTTCGACATCGAGGTGGTGAGCTACCTGGACCTCATAAAGCCGGGCGGGGTTTCCATCAACGGCTTCGCGATCCACGACTCCTGTCTCTACGCCAGGTTTCTCGGGAAGTACGAGAAGGTTAGGCAGCTTCTGGCGGCCGGCAAGCCCGTGGAAGATCCCTACATAACTGGGAAAGATACGGCTGGGTGTTGCGGAGGGCCTATAGAGTCCACCTTTCCCGGCGTCGCGAAGCAGATAGCCAAGGCGAGGGTCAAGGATCTCGCCAAGCTCTCGAGGAAGGTGGTGGTGCAGTGCCCAATATGTTACGTCAACCTCAAGCGCGCCTCTGAGGGCGAGGTGGAGCTGTACCACATGGCTGAGGTGCTCCTATGAACCTAGCCGAGCTGAGGGCAGAGGCCTCCAAGTGCCAGTTCTGCGGATTCTGCGAATACGCATGCCCCACGTATAGGAGCATGAGGATGAGGCACTTCGGGCCTCGGGGCCGCGTTAACTTGATAAAGAACTTCGACGGGGAGCTCTCCGAGGCGGCGTATATAGGCATCATGACATGTCTAGTATGCAGAGCTTGCGATGTGCAATGTCCTGCTGGTATAAAAATTGCTGAAGTTATTCACGACTTTAAGGCATATATTCTCGAGGGGAAGATATATAAGAACAAGAGGTAGAATTATTAATGTCCTCAAGCCTTGTCGATTTGAGGAAAACACTCGGCGAAGATAAGGTCGTCACAAATCCCGACATACTCCGTATCTACGCCCGCGACCCGGCCTCGTTCGAGTTCGAGCTACCGCTTGTGGTGGTCTACGCGGAATCCGCCGACGACGTAGTCGACGTGGTCAACTACGCAATAAAGAACAAGCTGTACATCACGCCCGTCTTCCACTCCACCAGCCTCTCCGGCAACGCGGCCACCGTCGCGAGGAACACCATAGTGCTGTCTTCGGAGCGTATGAACAAGATCCTGGAGGTGTCCGACGTAGATTGGCTCGCCGTGGTCCAGCCTGGCATAAAGATCGACGAGTTCAACCTGGAGCTTATGCGCTACGGCCTGCAGTGGCCGGTCGACCCCGCGTCGTCGAAGACGGCGTCTGTCGGCGGCTCCATAATAAACGGAGGCGGCGGGGTCAAGGGCGCCAAGTACGGCCCGGCCCCGCATTGGGTCCTCGCCTTAGAGGCGGTCATAGGCACCGGCGAGAGGATAAGGGTGGGTTGCCGTACCCTCAAGTGCAGAGAGGGCTACGATCTGCTTCACCTCTTCGTGGGGAGCGAGGGCACGCTCGGCGTCATAACAGAGGCCACGGTGAGGCTGGCCCCGCTTCCAGAGGCCTTTGTGGGGATAGTCGCCCAGTACGACGACGTAGTGGATCTCGCTAACACGGTGGTTGAGGCGAGGCGTAGAAGGCTTTGGCTGATGGTGGCGGAGTTCATGGACGACGACGGGTCGGACCTGGTGGGGCTGGGTAGGAAATACACGTTGTGGATGGGCGCGGACATAAGCGCGGGTTCGGAGGAGGTGGTGTTGACGCGCCTTAGGGAGGTGGCCGAGGGGAACCGCGGCAAGGTGGTCGCCGAGGCCGCCAAATGGGGGGATTTCTTCAAGCTGCTGGAGCCCAGGAGGCTTCTATATCCAGCCCCGGTGAAACGCGCGGTGGAGTCGTACGGCGGAAACGCGGTCATACTGATGGCCGACGTGGCGGTGCCCACATCCAAACTGCCGGAGGCCATGCGCGAGGTTAAAGACGCCGTGCGGCTCTACGGGGTCCCGACTATAACCGGCGGCCACGTGGGCGACGGGAATATCCACCCGACGCTTTGGTTCGACAAGAGCAACGAGGAACAGAAGAAGAAGGCGATTAAGCTCTTCGAGCACTTCGGCAAGATAGCCATAAAGTACGATGGAACTATAAGCGCCGAGCACGGCATAGGGGTACACAAGAGGGAGATGCTGAAGACGGCTCTAGAGGCGAGGGGGTCGACCGCGGCGCTTAGGATATATAGAGAAATTAAACGTATATTTGATCCTCATGGGATTTTTAACCCAGGTAAGATCTTTGAGTAACGCTTAAAAGGCTTGGTTTTTTAAGAATACAATGATTGAAATAAGCCTGAAGGTTTTGAGGGAGTTTAATGACTTATTAGGTGAGAAAGTTGTAAACGGACGGAGGGTTGTGGTGGAGGAGTTGATCGAGGAGATGGCGAGGAGGTTCCAGGGAGAGATAAGCAAGGCGGTGAGGGCTAGGCGGGAGTGGCTTGAGGACAGGAGGCCGGTGAGGGAAAAGGCGGCGTTTCCCCAGTGGGGCGACAAGTTCGAAGACGCAGACGGCAACGTCCGGACGTTTAGAGAGATTGTACAAGGCCTCATAGACAACTTCCTGGGCAGAGACACGCCGCTTAGGTGGGGGCTTAACTGGAACACGCCGGTGCCGGACGACCTGCACCCGCTGAGGAACCCCGGGCTGGAGATAACGGGGCCGTGGTACCCCATGAGCCGGGCCATCCACCAGATAAACGCCGACGTCGCCTCGATGATGGAGGACGAGGAGGACGCAAGCCCCGCCTGGTACGTGCCGTGGGGCTCCGGAAGAGTCGTCGCGGCGGTGTGGGAGGCTCGGAGAATAGTGAAGCGTGTTCTACGAGGCGACGTGCCCGATCCGTATCATGAAGGGGGCAAGGTCTACAGGATGCAGAAGGAGAGGTCTAGGTGGCCTACGTTGATACACAGGGTGCCCGGCCTCCACATACTTGACTTCGACATCAGGTTAGACGGGCGGCCGATACCGGCCATAATAACCTCCGTGGTGATATACACGGTCAACAACTACGACGAGTTGAAGAGGGCCGGGTCCGGCGTCTACTTCTACGTCCCGAAGGTGCAGACCCCCGGCGAGGCTCTTGTGATAGAGAAAATGCTTAGGTTCCTCGAAGACAGGCTGGGGCTTAGGAGGGGGGAGCTGAAGATAGCCATGCTCTACGAGGAGGCGATGGCCGGCAGGTATTTGCCCGTCATCTTCTGGATCTGGCGGGAGCGGCTGGTGAAGAGCAACAACGGGAGGTGGGACTACCTGGGCTCCCTCATCGAGATGTGGAAGGACGAGGCCGTGTATCCAGACCCCCAGAACATCACCATGACGCACCCCATAATGATGGCGTATCAGAAGTACAACGCCTTGATGTGCCTCATGGCGGGTCTTGGGAAAGACGGCGAGCTCAACGCCGGGCCGGTCGGGGGGATGGCCGCCGTGATGCTCTACAGGCCAGACGACCCCTACCGCCGCCACAGATACAACGCCAGAGCCCTCAGAGCCATCTGGCTGGACAAGCTGAGGGAGAGGCTGATAGGCCTCATATTCGTGACGCAGGAGCCCGTTAAGAAGGTGACCTTAAGGGAGGTGTTAGAGGGCAAGGTACATGGGAGGCTTTTCGACTTGTTCCGCCAGAGCTGGGTGGCGTCGCCGGAGGAGTCCTACGTCAAGGCCGGCAACGAGCCTCTCCGGGCGTCGCTGGAGGAGCTCCAAGGCCTCATAAACAGGCCGGTTAAGTACGTGGAGGTAGACGGCGTTAAGATACCCGCCGTAGACAGCGGCTTGACCGAGCAGGAGAGGCAGCTGTTCCAGCGCCTCGGCCTCATCGACGAGGAGGGCAACATCACGCCCTGGGTCGTAAGGGGGGACATGTTGGACACGCCGGAGAAGCTGTTTGGCAACCCGGAGCTGTGGGGCGGGAGGGACCTCTGGTCCGCCCTCTACGAGCCGCCGAAGGGAGACATAACGGCGGAGCACATCCAACACGCCTTCTACATGGCCGCCAACTACGGCTTCCAGCTACTCAACGGCAACCTCGCCGCCGCCATAGACGACTACGAGCTCGGCCAGAGGTTCATGAACGACCTAGCCACCTACCGCATATTCTCCACCTGGCTCTGGACCCTGCTGAGGCACGGAGCCGCCGTGACGAAAGACGGCGCATTCAAAGGCCCCGCCAGAACCCCCCTCGGGGTCATCCCCGCCGAGGACCGGGTCAAGGTGCCGGCCGGCACGCCGTTTACCGAGGAGCTCTTCGACAAGCTGTGGGATCTCCACATGGAGTGGACCTACGCCTTCTACGACGACCTCGACAGGATAGCCGCCGAGAAGATACTCCACAAATTCATAGACAAAGTAAGGAAGATAATCCACGAGGCCTACAAGTCAGGCCCCTTCCGTGGCCAAAGCCCAAGAGAAACCGCGAGGCGAATACTGGAGTCGCTCCACGTAGACGAGGTGGAGCAGGCCGTGGTGGAGAACCAGCCGCGCTTCGACCGCGCCTTCGCCCCAGTCATCATGGAAATCCTAAAAACCAAGCTGAAGTCGCCCATGTACCTACAACACGGAGGCCGCCTCATCATGGTACTAGCCCCCCTGCCAGACGAAGAACGAGACGCAGTCCTCCACGCAGTCTTCACCCCCAGAGACCAGGTAGAGAAGCTGGTAAAAGCGGGGAGACTACCCAACTACGTCCTCGAGATCTACGACTACCTACACGACCAAGTCTAATCCCCCAGACACGGCCCTCCCCAAACACGTACAGCGCCTCTGTTGTTGAGAAGAGACGAACTGCAACTCTAACCAATAAGATCTTCCAGGCCTTTGCAAGCCCGGCAGATGCATGTACGGGGTTTAGGTCTCGATCCAAGGGTTTCACCGACATATAAGGGTATAGGAGCTGTCTTTTACATATATAATGAAAAGTCTCGCCCTTTAGGGTGGGGAGAGGTCAGCGGCTCAAAAGGCTTTACCGACATGAATATCGTCACGTCGGCGAACCGCAGGCCTAGTGGCGACAGACAGCCCCTCTTGGCTTTTAAAGACGTAACAACGTCATCTACATAGACGAGAGCCACGGATCAGCAATTCTAAACTTAAGTGTCTACGCTGAAGTTATGTTGTGGATTACTTCTTCTAGGTAGTTGGGGAGGTCTTCATATTTGATCGGTATCGTCCCGGGGACGCGGAGGCCGTGGTTTAGGCTGTGGCGTATTAGTAATTTGACGTCGGCCTCCCTCCACGCAGGGAGGTCGTTTTCGCTGTCGCCCATGTAGACCACGTGTCTGATGCCGAGTAGGGCCTTGAGGAGGCGGACGGCCTCGCCTTTATCCACGTCGGCGCCGTAGACGTCGACGAAGGGGTGCCGCGAGTAGCGGAGAATCTTGAGACCTAGCCGCTGGGCCAGCTGGAGGACCTCCTCTAGGCCGCGCGGCGGCGTGTCTCTCCCGCGCCAATCCACCGTGACGCCGGCGAGCCCCCCGTTCCACGTCCGCTTAGCCTCTACATACGCCTCTAGGCCGGAGGCGGCTTTATACACCTCCTCCACCGCCGCCGTGTTGAGACCGCGGGCCACCGCCACGTATCTCCCCGTCCTCACCTCTATGCCGTTTATACAGGCATATGCCGCAACGTAGGGGACCACCCTGGCAGCGAAGCCGCAGTCTTTCGTAGTGACCACCGCGACGGGCACAAGCTCGGCGAGTTTCCTCAAGGCGGCGTCCAGCGAAGGCGGCACCTCGGACCTGGACCTCACAAGCTCCGGCGGGATCAAAGTGCCGTCGAGGTCTGTGAAGAGGGCGATGCTAGCCACAGAGCTATAAACTA
>WYEI01000087.1 GCA_009903905.1 Pyrobaculum sp.
GCCTCTTGCCGACGTGGAGTTGGTGGATCGGCTTTCGGGGGAGCCGATAGCCTATTCGCCGGTTTCCCCCTCCGGCCCCTCCTTCGACGTGTCGGAGCTCGGGCTGTCCGGTTGCGTCCGCTTCGCATGCGGCGCCTTCTTCTGCGTATACCGCTGTATGTGGCAAGGCGCGGAGGTCGCCGTGAAGGTGCCCGTGCAGTACGGGGCGGACTTCGAGAGGGGCGCCCCGCCCCGCCCCACCCAAGCGCCTCCCGCAGTATTGAAGGAGCTGGAGGTGGTCAAGGCGCTGAGCCACAGGAACGTCCTCCGCCTCGCCGACGCCTGGCCGAAATACGGCGTTTTGGCGTACGAGTGGGGGGACGGGGGGTCCCTGAGGGACCAGAGGCTGTCCCCCGGAGACGTCTTGAAGGCCCTCGTCCACGTGGCCTGGGGCCTGCGCTACCTCCACTCGCGCGGGGTGGTTCACGGCGACCTCAAGCCCGAGAACGTGATCGTGGCCGGGGGTGTCTGTAAGATTGCGGATCTGGCGTCGGTGAGGCGCCTCCTCTCGCGGATCTCCGGCAACAGGGCGGCTAAATGCACCGACGGCTTCTGCGCTCCGGAGCAGGTGGACGTGAGGCTGGGGGCTGAGGCTAGGGGTAGGGGGTTTGAGGATAGGGTAGATGTGTATCAGCTGGCCAACCTAGCCCTCGACTTAATAGGCGCCGAGACCGTAGACGGCGCTGAGTGGAGCCGAGACAAAGTGGAGAAGGCGGCGAGAGAGGCCGAGGCGATAGGCCTTTCCGACTTCGTTAAAAACGCACTAGAGCTTGAGCCTTGGAAAAGACCAAACGCCGAGGAGGCCGCCAGGAGGATAGCGGCGGAGTGGAGGAGGAGGGAGTTACCTCAGTATCTTGTTTAATTCTTCCAGCGTAATTTCTCCGCGTTGATAGAGCGTGTACAGCTGGATATAAGTGATCTGGCCGGCTCTGTAAAGCGTTCTCAGCCTTTCTATTTTGGCCTCTCTGGCCGCGGCTGAGAGCATCCCTATCAGAGGAACCGCGGCTAGCCCTATCAGCCCCAGGAGCGGGGCGGCGGCCCCTGTCAGTTGGTTGGTTTCCCGTATCCGCCCCAGTGCCCGGTCTATCCTCAATAATCCCCGTCCCTGCGCCTCCTTAGGCTCCCCCAGGTCCTCGGCTGTGTTTAGAATGGCGTCTCTGGCCGCCGTAGCGCTCTTCGTGGCCTCGTAGAGCAGTGCGGCGGCGCCCGAGACGTGGGGGGCGGCGAAGCTGGTGCCCATGACGCCCGTGTAGCAGTCGTCCACGGGGGGGCCTATGGGAGGCACGCCCCTCGGCCTCGCCGATACGACAGGCCCCCCTCTGTCGCCGCCGGGGGCCACCAGGTCGGGCTTCATAAGCCCGTCCGCCGGCCCCCTGCTGCTGTAGTCCGTGACCTTCCTCTGTTTATTCACGGCGCCTACGGCCACCACCAGCTCGCCGGCGGCCGGGGCGCCCACGGTCCCCCTCCCGGGCCCCTCGTTGCCCGCCGCCGCCACGGGGAGCTTCCCCCTCGCCATCAGCATGTTGGCGGCCCTGGAGACGGGGGCGTCGGGCCCGCCGGGCCCCCCGAAGCTCATGTTGACCACCGCCACGTCTAGGTTGAGCGCCTCGTGGAGAGCTCTGAGTATGATGGGGTCTAGGGAGATCCCGTTTCTGAAGAAGACCTTCAGGCTGACCACCTTGGCGTCCTGCGCCACCCCTCCGTATCTGTCGTCTGCGCCCGCGGCGACGTACGCCACCGCTGTGCCGTGGCCGTGGAGATCCTCCGGCCCCTCGCCGGGCACGAAGCTCTTCGCGTGGACAACCTTCCCCTCCAGCCCGCAGGCCTCCGGGTCGACGCCTGAGTCGATCACGGCGATTGTGACGCCCTTCCCGGTGTAGGGGAGATCCCGGCTCCACCCCACCAGGGAGAGGTTCCAGGGGAGCCCGGCGCCTGCGCCCACGAGCCTGTACTCCCGCTCGGGCTCCGCCCTGATGCCCATGGAGAGAAGCCTCCTGTATTCCCCCTCCTCCATCTTGACCACGACGAGGCCCCACTCGCCGTAGACGTCCACCACCTCCACCGACTCCCTCACGAGGGCGTCCAGCCCCATCATCTCCAGTGCGGTCAGCGCCGCCCTGTCGTTGAGCCCGGTCAATACGCGCATGACGGGGGCATAGCCCCCGTACACTATATAGTGCCTAACGGCCTGCTTCATACAGCTTATATACGCTCTCCACGTCCACCCTCTTCACCCCAGGCGTCGAGAACGCCGCCTTCACGCTTTGGGGGCCGGGCGCTATGACGACGAACACCTCGCCGCCGAAATCTAGGACGTCCAGAACCTCGCACCTCTCCTTCAGCCTCTCCACAACCTCGGCCCCCTCTACGGTGAGTATGAGCCTTCTGTCGAGCGGTATCTCCTCCGGCCCAGCCGCGCCGTTTTCGACGACCACCACGTCCAGCCCCTCCGCCTCCTTCGCTATGTACTTATCTCCGCTCTTTATATAAGACGTCATTTGAGGTAGCCCTCCCTCTTCAGTATCTCCGCCACCTGCCTCGCCAGCTGGTTGACGTCTGTCTGCTGCGGCTGAGCCGCCTGGGCGAGAGCCGCCCGTAGTTGCTCCAGCTCCGCGGCCGTGAGCTGTTGCCCCCGCACAAGCTTGTTCAGGGCGTTTGAAACCGCGGTGTCAGCGGTCTTTGCGGCCATCCAATAGACAAGGCCTTTGGAGGCCTCTGCCCCGAGCGCCGTCATAAGAGTTTTCAAGGCCTCCACCAAGGCTTCGCCGGCCATAGGGAAAACCGCCAATACGCTTATAAATGTTTTCTCCATATACAAATATGTCGTCGGATTTAAGCGGTGTTTATGGGAGGTTGAACGAAATATCAGAGAAAATAGACGATCTTGAAACCACTACCGAGGCTCTTGCAAAAAATATAGATAATATTAAAAAAAATATAGATAATGTAAGACAAATAGTTATAGATACGAGAAAGGAGGTGCTTGAAGCCGTGGAAAACTCGAAGAACGAACTGCTGGTTGCTTTGACGGCTCTGGAATCCGCTGTAGCGGACCTCAAAAACTATGTTGAGAATCAATTTAATGAGTTGAGGGACGTGATTAAGAAATATAGAGAGGAGTTCCTCGCAGAACATAAAAAAAGACATAGAGAGTCTGTGGCTCTATCTACCTATCAGCAAGATTTCTTGAAGAACATGGACATTGCAATGCTCGGAATCAGGGCAAGGATAGAAGAGATTTCTCAAGCACTTAAGGAGCTGGAAGACAAGACCAGAAGAATAGATACGAGGCTTTTCGAATATAGTCTCCATCTAGCCACCGAACGCGTGGAGATTAAGTAGATATATTTAAAAAATTGAGGAAGAACTACTATGCCTCTCTTCGACAGGGGCAAGGAGGTAAGGGAGCAATTGGATGCAATATATAAACTTCTGCAGAGCATCGAGGCGAAGATCGGAAGTGATGTGCAGAATCTATACGGAGTTAAAGTGGATATCTCAAGGGCAGTTCAGGAATATGAAGGATATCTGCGAAGGTCGAGAGACGATCTAGAAAGGGGGATCTCTCAGCTCAACGAAGCCATTAGGACTTACGGCGCCTTGGTGGAGGGAAGCAAATCGTTCCAGGAGGAACTGGCGAATCTGCATAATGTCTTCGAACAGATCGGAGGAGGTGTGGAGAGAATGGAGAAACTCGCCGAGGCTCTTACCACAGAGTACGAAAAACTCTCCTCGCAGATCCACACTCTGTCTACTCTAATCAGGCCCGACGTATTCAACGATATTCTGAACAAGGCCAATGAAATCATTCAAAAGGCCGAGGAGCTACGGCTTGAGCAACGTACGAGCTTCTACCAGCAGAAGATGCAGAACCTACTGGAGGTCGTGAAAAACGAGACGGAAAAAGCCGCCGATGTACAAAGGGAGGCGGAAAAGACGGCAAAAACCCTGGAAGAGGTTAGAGATAAGCTGAGAGACGCAAGGAAAGAATACGCAAGCGTGGCGGAAAAGGTGAAGGGAGCCAAGGCGGAGCTTGAGGCTCTCCAGAGGAAAATAGCGGAGCTTGAAGAGAGGAGGCGGCTTACCGAGAGATCTCTGAGAGAGGAGGCGGCTAGGTTCACCGCCGAGCTGGGAGAGGTAAGGAACAAGCTCGACGCCTATCTCGATCTGCTGAAGCTTAGATACGAGGAGCTTATCGATCTATATAAACAACTAGATCCGGAGAAGGCTAGAGAGCTCATACAGAAGGCGGCGGAGTTATGAGCAGGGAGGAGGTACTCCAGAAGCTAGATCAGATAAAGCCCGTCGTTGAGAGGCTGGACGGAATAAATAGAGAAGTGGATCAGCTCAGAGCTTCTGTAGCCCACTACTTACAGCGACTTGAGGAAAGCCGCCAGGCGCTGGCCGTCTTGGAAAAGACGTTGCAGAACGTCGGCGATCTCTGCCAAAACGCGGCGAAACAGGCGGAGCTTAGGGAGATGGCTGTGCGTCAGCTTGAGGAGCAGTTGGGCAAAAACTTCAACGAGCTGTATGCTACCCTCCTCGCGCTACGTGATAACACGGCGCAGATCGCCGGGTCGCTGGAGGAGCACCTCCGCGCTCTTGAGGAGAGGAATAAACAAATCTCCCAATTGACCGGCGAGCTGGAAAAGCTTATAGATATGAGAAAAGCGGTGGAGAACCTTCTAGAGAGATTGAACTCTGCGGTATCAAGCGTGGTGCAGTACGACGCCAGACTTAAAGAGCTGGTGGCGTCTTTTGAGGCCGTCTACGCCAGCTACGTCCAGCAGGCCGAGGAGCTGAAGAAGAGGGAGAAAGAGCTCGCGGAGAGAGAGGAAAGGCTTAGAGGCGCGGAGGCGGAGCTTGAGGCGAGGAGGAAACAGAGAGAGGCCGAGCTGGCGCAACTCGACCAACAGATTAGGGAGCTCCAAGCCGTCAGACAGATGCTAGAGGCGGAGATCGCGGCGAGAAAGAAGGAGCTCGAGAAACACAAGATGGACCTGCTAGCGGCCGAAATAAAGCGCAACTACGAGCTCTACCTAGCGCTGAGGGATAAGGAGATTAGGCTCCTCAAGTGGGAGGCGGATCTCCAGAAGAGGGAGAGAGCATGCTACTGAAGAGGGCGAAGATACGGGCAGAGATCAAGGCCCCCGAGGCGGCGAAGGAAGACCAGCCGTTTCAGGTAGCCGTAGTGCTCATAAACGAGGGGAAGATCGCCGCCAGAGACGTCAGAGTTAACGTGTCTTGTCCAGACGGGGAGAGGGAGCTGCGGCTTGCCGAGGTGGCGCCCGAGGGCGGAGGCGCCGAAGTTGAAACCCTTTGCAAGTCCGCGACTCCCGGGGTCAACGCCGTGGGGGTCACCGTGTGGTATTCTGACGAGAAAGGGAGGCAATACGATCCGGTGGCTCTCTCCACCAAGGTAGTTGTGCACAAGAGGGCGCCGCGGCTCGCAGGCCGCATAGTCCCCCACGCCTCCGCCGCGCCCGTCGGCGGTACAGTTGAGGCGACCGTAGAGGTTGTAAACGACGGCGACATGTCGGCGGTGTGCGCCGGCGAGGGCGTTGCGGAGTTCTCCGTGCCTGCCGGCGGCCGGGTCTCTCTTAAACGGCAGTTCGTGGTGAGAGAGGGCGTAAATATACTTGGCCCCCTGAGGTTCACATGCAGAGACGAGAAGGGTAGAGAATACGCTTTTGTGACCGACGCGGCGGAGGTCCGCGGAGAAACTAAGAAGCCGCTCAGCTTAACCGTCAGAGCCACGGCGCCGGCCGAGACGTCGGGCGGGAGATTCCCCGTGGAGGTGGAGGTGATCAACCGCTCAGACGAGGAGGTGTCCGGGGAGCTACGGCTACCGGCCTCCAAAGGGGACTTGGCAAAGCCGGCCTCCGAGAAGATCGCGTTTTCTCTGCTCCCCGGAGCCTCTTTCAGGACCACGGTTGACTACATATGCCAAGTACCTCCGCGGGACCAGATCGACGAGATCCCGCCTATTGTCGCCTCTGTCGGCGGCCTCGTCTTTTCAAGCCCCCCTATCGTGTTGAGGATCCGCGGCGCTAGGCCTAAGGTGGTGATAGAGGCGCCGGTTGCCGTGGAGGTGGAGGCTGGAGGCGAGGTTGCTGTGGAGGCGCGGTACCGCGGCGCGGAGGAGCTCCGCTTAAAGCCCGCCAGATCCGCGTTGGGGCATGTGGAGGCGATCCCAGGGTCTGAAAAGGCGGCGGGCGGCGTGTTTGTGGTCACGGTGAAGGGGCTGAGGCCCGGAATCGACTACCTAAATCTCGCAAACGTCGTGGCGGGCGGAGAGGCGGAGGTGGAGGCCCCCACTGTGAAAATTACGGTGAAGAGGCACGAGCTGAAGGTGCACGCGCGTCTCAGGTCCGACGCCGCCGTGGCCGAGGCGGGCGGCTCCGCCACGCTGAAGCTGGTAGTGTCCGCAAGCCAGCCTACAAAGGCGAACATAACGCTGTATCATAACGGGTTGGAGATAAAAAAGCTGGAGACGCAGGTGGGCCCCAACCCCGCCGAGATTTCGGTAGAGGTCCCCGTGGCTGAGGGCGAAAATCAATACATGGCCCACGTGTATTACCCAGGAGGGTGGGTCGCCACGGAGCTTGTAAAAATCAACGGCACTAAACTAG
This sequence comes from Pyrobaculum sp., assembly GCA_009903905.1. Next base: position 6,672 of record WYEI01000087.1, read on the forward strand.
CCCGAAGACCTGTGCTCAAGCTCTCTCTAGAGGCGCCAGAGGCTGTGGATATGTTCAGGGAGTTCACAGCCGTGGCTAAGGTCATAAACGTGGGCAACGCGGAGAGCCGCGGCGCCAAGGTCACCGTAGCCGCAGAGGGCAACATCAAGCTGGTGGGCGACTTCATGAGGACGATAGATGTGGAGCCCGGCGCGGAGCCCGTGGTAATACCTATACTGCTCAGGTCTGAGAAACCGGGGAGAGGCACCGTGGCGGTTTCTATAAGCTATTCAGGCTCCTACGAGCGGGCAATAAAAGAGGTGGAGGTGCGATACGTGGAGCCGAGGCTCGAAATCTACATCAAGTCTCCGCACAAGGTGTACGTCGGCAGGCAGAACATATTTACTATAGGCGTTGTGAACCGCAGCCACTTTCCAGTAACCGTGACGAAGGTAAAGGCGGGTCAGTGGGAAAGCGCGGAGAACCGCGTGGTGCAACCCGAAAATGAGGTGATAATACCCGCGAAGATATATATCACGGTGGAGAAGGAGATAACGGCGATGGCCACGGTGATAGACCCCACGGGAAGATCGCAGATACTTAAGACCACAGAGCACATAGAGCCCATCAAAACCAGCGGGTTAACTGCCCGCATAATCTCAGCAACAGCGAAGAAGGGGCAACTAAAACGGGTGGAGATGGAGCTGCAAAACAACTACAGCGACACGCTCTCTGACGTCAAGGTCACAGTAGAAAGCGACTCCTCGGATCTGTACAACTCAGATATCAAGTTCGCATCGTTGAGACCGCAGGAAGCGAAGAGGTTTTCCGTAGTGGTAGTGCCCAGAAGAGAGGGAAGTATAGACTTCAAGCTGTGGATAAGCTACACGGCCGAGGGCAGGACGCTCGTGGAGGAGATCCCCACGGCCAACTCCCTAGAGGTGAGGGGAAGCATAGACGAGGTTCCCGGCGACTTGGGGAAGGCGGTGGACACCCTCTTGGAGGACATACTCCCGAGGCTGGAGCGGCAGGGCCCCGATAGATTCCTCCTGAACTCCCTAGCTATGTACCTCAACGCCGTGAACAAATACTACAGAGACGAGAAGTTTAAACTGGACGAAGAGCTGGAGGCTCTAGCCGCGGAGGATCTGGTGGCGTTCCACAGCAAGCTCAGCGATCTGAAGGCCAGGCTCCGGGAGATAAAGGCGTTGGTCCCCAGGGCCTAGCAACGGGAGAGGAGAGAAGATAGCTCTCTTAACTCCCCCGAAATCACCCTAAACTGGGTCCCGTATCTCTCGTTTAGATTCTTCACAAAAGCCTCCATGCCCTCCGGCGGAGCCTCGGCGAGTTTTATAATCGATGAGGCCAGCTCCACGTACCCGAGGAAAAACAACACGCAGGCATGTTGCCGCAGAACGCCCACCTCCTCAAACCCAAGCCTGTCTCCGAGAAGCGACGCCACCCGCGCAAGCCCATCAGCCGAGAACCTCCCCTCGGCCACGCACTGCACCACCCACGTCAACACGTTTCTAAACTCCTCCTCCCCCGCGTACTCCGGCACGCTCCTCACTGTGGCCACAAGCCGCGGCCCCATGACCCGCACCATGCAGGGATTGGTGTAGAACTGAAAAACCGCGGCTAGCCTAAGCGCTAGATCTCTGCTACTGCGCGACGCGCGGTACAAGTAGTCAACCACCTCAAAGGGCGAGAGGCCAGCCAGCCCCCTCTTGAACTCCTCCAAAACCTCCCTCCTCCGCCTCTCCAAGGCGGAAAGCGCCTTGGCCATGCCGATCGGAAGCTGCCCCGCGGCGCAACCCGATCTGCTCAAAAGATCCCGCGCCGTCTTCACCCTCTCGATAACCTCGTCCAGAAGAGCCAAGTCGTCGGCCTCCAGGACGCCCTCGGCCTCCTGCAAAGCCGACTGCGCCCCCGCCACAACAGCGCCGCATTCCATAATTATGGCTGTGGTGCTTATATAAAAACTTCATACGCCGTCGACGTTGCACGGACTAAGCCCAAAAAAATATTAACTCGTCGCCACCACTGGTCATGCTGGTGGAGAAGGAGATCTCCTTCCGCACAGACGCCCTCAAGGGCCCCCGGGAGTTCCGCAAGAAGTGGGCCGTCCCGCTGGAGAACGCCACAGCGCAGAAGATAACGGGGAGGCTCATCGCCGAATACAGCATGTGGACGGGGAGCGCGGAGATGCGGGTGGTCATATACGACGGAGGCGCCACCGTCTTTAAGCACGACTATCCCCTCCTAAAGGGCCTCAAGCCCACAGAACCCTTCAAAAAAGCCGCCGCGACCATAGACCTGGACCTCCCGGTAAACACCAAGGTCGGAAAAGGAGTCGCCGAGATAGAGCTCACCGTCAAGACGGCCCTCGGCTCGCTGGAAGGCGTACTAAAGGACCTAGAGCTGGCGGCGCAGTGAGCTGCCGAGAAATCCTCTGGAAGATAAAAACGCTCTGCCGAATCAGCTGCACAGCCGCCCAGCTCACAGCCCTCCTCAACGCCGCCACCGCCGCCTGCGACTGCCCCGACTTGAGGCAGTACCGCGACTATTACACGGAGGCAGAGCCCCGCCAAGACATATACACACACCCGGACGCCGCACACGGCCTAATGGCCGAAGTGGAGAGATGCATTCAAGCACCGAGCTGACAGCCGCATCCACAAAGCTGTAATCGCCAGCGCAGACCTTCTAAGCGGCGGCAGAAGGCAGCGCTACATCGCTTTATTTATGGCGGCGCGCCGATGACGATGCCCGTAAACGGCGACGTTGCGATTCGACGCGGCAAGGACGACCGAGGGAGCGGTGATACATTTATCGAGATATGCGCTCTATACTGCCCGAGGTGGCTGTACCGCGGAGCCTAATCCAGCCTATACGCGGAATATATACCTTATATAATCCTCCCGCGGGATTTGGAGGCTCCAGGGAGGTTGCCCGAAGGGGCTCAAGCACAAACGTCGGAGAAGGTGCAGGCACACGCCGCTGTATTTGGCATCGCTGGAGACGCGGCGTTTCGATCCACAACCGGAGGACGGCGTTTCGCCGAGAGGCCCAGAGGTTGAGGAGAGGCCCCAGAGGACCCCGCCGGCGACAAAGAGGCGCTGGCCGTGCGGCGTGGGTCAGGCCGAGGATCTCGCCAGCTCTTTTGCGTATAGGTACAGGGCGAGGGCCAGGAGGGCGCTGGAGACGCCGTACAGAAAGTCGGCGAGGGCGGCCGACATCACGGCGGCTACCAGCGCCGCCCTTGACCAGAGTATGGCCGTGGAGGGCCTCACCAGCTCCGGCCTCTTTATCGCCCTGTACGCGAAGAAGACCGTAGAGTACCCCGCGGCTATGTAGGCGGCGGAGAGAGCGGCGAATACGGCGCCTCCAATAGGCCCCAGCACGTAGGTGAAGAAGTATACGACCGCCGCGGATAGCGCCAGGGCCCAGAAGAGGCCCACTACGCCGAAGGCGACCTCCAGCGCCATGGCGAACTTCAGAAACTCTAGAACACTGCTCTTCTTGCTATCCGCCATAACAACCTGAGGAGCCGGACTGGGTTGGCGAGCGGTTTGAAGATGTCGCGGACGTACAGGAAATCCACAAACTCCTCAGGCGGCATTATCCTAGCCTCTGCGTCGGCCAGCTGGGGAGGGGGAGGCGGGTCGGCCCCGCACTCAGCCCTCTTCTTCCTGCCCCCCTGGATCCCAACGGCGTATGCCGGCATGTAGGGCTCCAGGGCGAAGAGGAGGAGGGGGTCGTCCACGTAGATCTTGGCACTCCTCAGGGGGCGGGGATCCACGCGGCTGAGGTAGAAGGCCCTGCGGAGGCAGACGCTGTTCTTCGCCTTTTCCCTAAGCCCCTCGGGCAGGACGTCGAGAAGCTCCTTCAGCGTATACGGCGGATCCAGCTTCTTTGCATAGCGCCCGGCGCCTATGCAGTACTCCACGGCCTCCGGCGCGGGGGCGCCGAACTCCGACAAGCCCTCGCCCGCGTGGAGGTGGAGGAAGCGGCCCGCCAACAGATTAGGCGGCCCGTAGAAGGCCAGCGGCGGCCGGGCCGCCGACAAAAAGGAGGATACGCAGCCCTCGAGCTCAACGATCATCTCCTGTACAGAGCTATGGCGCCTCCCACGGCGCCTCCTATGGACGACAGGAGGGCGCCCTTGAGAGATAGCGCTATGGGGATCAAGGCGACGAGGGGCAGGAGGCCGGTTAATGGGCCCAGCAGAGGCGCGACGTACGGCATCAAGAAGGGGAGGAGGGCCAGTATCAAGCCGGCCAGTATGAGCCCGCCGAATATGCCTGCGAGGAACCCGGCGAGCACGGCCCTCCCCAGCGAGCCGCCCGCTATATAGCCCGCCACGACGCCGCCCACCAGGTCGCTGAACGGTATGAAGAGGCCCAAAACCACGTTTACCACGAAGCCCAGAAACACGGCAACCGCCATGCTCCCCCTACGTTGGACGCTCATAAAAGTGCCCACACGCTGATATAAAAATTTTTATGCAGATAGGAAGAGACGTGGCCCTAACCCCCGTGGAGATAGAGGTGGAGGGAGAGCGCCACCAAGCAACCCCGCCCGTGGTGCTGGGGAGAGCGCGGGGCGCCGGAAGCCAAGACGCGCTCGCTGTGAAGGACGCGGATGGAAGAGCGCTCTACGTCTTCAAGGGGGTATACGCCAGGTGGGGCTGCGCCGGGAGCGACACAGACTGCACAAGCCACAGACAGCTGGAAATCGCCGTGGAGGGCAACGCCTTGGTCGTGAGAAACGTGGGGAAGTTCCCCACATACAGCCAGGGGCGGCCGATAGACAGGATCGTGCTGGGCCCGGGGCAGTGGGCCGAGCTGACTCTCCCAGGCGTATATACACACGACGGGAAGAAGGCAAGAATAATTATAAAGACGCCGGGCGTTAAGCACACGATGCAACCTGCAACAGACGCCGTCTGCGAGGCCTGTTGCGAGGCCTGGCGCATCATCAGCCAGCTCTCTGCATCTGTGAAGGACCGCCCGTTAAAGATAACGGCGAAGGATGCGGAGGACCTCGTGCATCTTTTCAACGTTTTTAAGGGGCATCTCGACGGGCTTGCGACAACGGTCGTACAAGCGGCTCCCGACGCCGTGAGAGAGCTAGTAGACTTTAGAAAATTCATAGAGCTAATACTACCCCAGCTCGAGCGGGGAAACCCACCCCCCGAGACTATAAGTACAATAATAACTATGTATCACAGAATCAACAATCTAAAACAGCAACTGGCCTGCAGCTGCTAGCCGTATCTCCTCCTCCACTCCGCCGCTATCCTCCTGGCGGCCTCCTCGGCGCTCGGCCTCCTCCAGGGCTCGAGCTCAAGCGCCCGCCTCACGAGGTCCGAGAGGCCTACCGCCTCGGCCTCCCTCGCCGCCCCCTCCACCCTCTCCCGGCCCCACTCGGCGCCGTCCACGGCCTCGGCGCCAATCAGGTCGAGGGCCAGGTTGGCAAGCTGGTACACGTCCGCCCTATCCTCGAACCCCTTCGCCCTGGCCTCTGCCCCAAGCCTCAAGTCCAACTGCTCAGGCGCGCAGAAGCCCGGCGTGCAGCTGCCGGCCCTGCTGCCGGAGATCCGCGAGAGGAGGCGCCTCACCGACGCCAG
>WYEI01000231.1 GCA_009903905.1 Pyrobaculum sp.
CCTAAACTATATACGTGAAGATCTACCTCAGAAAAGTAGACGACACGCTTATTCCAGAGCTTGTGGAAATAGACGTTAAGAAGCTACGGAAACGCAGAGTCAAACTCGAAGACTTATACATCTTCTTAGATGACTTATATCCTCCAGAGAACATTTGGTAAGTGCGACCTCTATTGGAGGCTCTATGAGAAGGGGATACCAGTGTTGACGGGCCCATCCCTACTTGCCAAGATCCTCGGTTGCTCCGTTTCTTGCGAATGCGACGTCGTTGTGCACGTGGACGACCTAGAGCATGTCGATGAGAAAGAATGCGTGTGGTGGATCGAGGACCCCACGTTTATCTACAGATACGTCTGGATCGGGGGGTATCCCCACGTCGCCTTGGAAGACCTTAAGAAACTGAGGGGGAAAGACGCCGAGGTTCTCGGCTGTATACTCGAGAAAATCAGAAATGCACCTCGTGCACCTTGAGGCGCCGTCCGTCCTCTGCCGGCAAGATCACAGTGATTTTGTAGGCATCGCCGAAGTATATACCTGCCAGGTCTTCACCTAGGTGGAACTCGCCGTCTACCGTATGAAGGACACACCTCTCGCAGTTAAGCTTGACGTACTCCATCGAGTCTCTCAACGCCTTGATGAGCTCATTCGGCATGCCCTTCACAGCGAACATCACGCTTCCATGATGACTGTGGAGATGCGGGTGTACGTGGGCGTTGTACATATGCGCCACGTGGTCTATCAGCTTCGCCACCTCTCTAGTGAACTCGTTCTCCTCAAAATGGTGGTGATGGTGCTCATGTTCCTCTTCCTCCTCTACTCCCTCGTCCCCCTGGGCGGCGACTAGGGTTAAGTTGATGACAATCTCAAGTTGTCCGCCCGAGGCTATCCTCGCCAGATCCGCCTCCAGTTTTTTCCACTCCTCGACGCCGACTTTTATTTTGCCAAACACCAGCAGAGACGGAGGGTCTATTTAAAAAGTTGCCTCCGACAAGCCGTGGTCAGAAAATGCGTCGTGGCAAGCGGCGTGTTGATAAGAGACGGAAGGGTTTTGATGATACGGCATAGAAGACTAGGCGTGTATCTCTACCCCGGAGGCCACGTAGAGAACGGCGAGACGCCTCTCGAGACGGTGGTCCGGGAGTTCGAAGAAGAGACCGGACTCCGGGTTGAGCCCATAGGTTCTACACGCGGAATAAACAACGACGAGAACGCTGTCGAGAGGCCGTTACCCCTCGCCATACTGGAAGAAACGGTGAGGTACCCTGACGAGGTCCATATACACTTTGACCTGGTCTATCTTGTCCGTGAGATCGGCGGTCTTCTAAAGGAGGGGGTGTGGATCGACGTCTCGGAAATAGACAGAGTAGAGACGTATCAAAACGTTAAGGAGGTTGTGAAGCTTGCGGCGCGGGCTATAAACTCTATATAGATAGCGCAACGTTTAAATAGATCTGAGATTAGTGCTTTTCAATGTCGGGGGTAGCTTCGGGGCTCACACGAGGGATACGAAACGGGTCGTAGACAAGCTGGCAGAAACATTCAAGACATACGGCGTTAAACACGTGTTGGGCATTCCCGGCGGTTCTATAATGTCCCTATACGATGCGCTGTATGGACAAGATATAGATGTCGTGCTGTTTCGCCATGAGCAGGGAGCCATCCACGCCGCCGAGGGCTACGCAAGGGTGGTCGGGCGTCCTGCCGTCGTCGCGGCCACCAGCGGGCCAGGCGCCGCAAACCTCGTGACGGGGCTTGCAGACGCATATATGGACTCAACGCCTCTGGTCGCAATAACAGGACAGGTAGCCACCAGCATATTTGGGAGAGACGGCTTTCAGGAAACCGACATCCCGGGCATAGTCACGCCGATTACCAAGTTCGTTTACCAGGTGCGGAGGCCGGCGGAGGCAACAGCGGCGTTTAAGGCCGCCTATGAAATCTCAGTGCTGGGGAGACCTGGGCCTACGTTAATAGATCTGCCAAGAGATATACAGCTAAACGCGGCCCCTGACTATGAGGAGCGGATACAGATAAACAAGGAGAAATTTATACCGCCGCTGCCTGACCCAGAAAAGTTGAGGTTAGCCGCGAAGCACCTCGTCGAAGCGAATAGGCCTGTGATCTTGGTGGGCGGAGGGGCGATCTGGTCAGGAGCCACGCCGGAGGTTCTAGAGCTGTCTAAAACGCTGTATGCGCCAATCGTCTCGACTCTGCCTGGAAAGGCCGCTGTTCCGCACGACTTCCCGCTCTACATGGGGCCGGCTGGCATGCACGGCAGAGCAGAGGCAGATGCTGCATTGGCTAACGCAGACGTCATACTGGCAGTGGGGACGAGATTTAGCGACAGGACGTGGGGACGCTTTAAGGAGTTGCAGGATGCGGTGAGGAGTGGGAGGGTGAAGCTGATCCACGTGGATATAGACCAGAGCGAGATTGGGAAAAACGTCAAGCCCACGGTGGGTATAGTAGGCGATGCGAAGGAGGCGTTGAGAAAACTAATCGATTTCCTGGACGTCGTGCCAAAGGCGAACCAGAAGTATCTAGGATGGCTACTGGAAATACGTAAAAGATATGAGGAAGCCATGGCTAAGATAGCCGACTCCACATCAAGTTTTCACCCCTGGAGGGCGCTGAAGGCGTTGAGGAGGGCCGCGCCTAGAGACACCATCACGGTAACAGGCGTTGGGTCGCACCAGATGTGGACTGAGATAGCGTGGGACGTCTACGAGCCTGGCACATACATAACTTCGGCAGGTCTCGGCACCATGGGCTTCTGCGTGCCCGCGGCCCTAGGCGCTAAGCTGGCGGCTAGGGATAGGCCGGTGCTGTGCATAGACGGCGATGGGTCGTTCCAGATGACCATGAACAACCTCGCGCTTGTCAGAGATTACGACTTGCCGATCGTCGTCGCTATATTTGACAACAGGGCGTTGCAGCTGGTTAAGCAGTGGCAGATCTACCTGTACCAGAGGAGGATCATAGCGACGGAGTTCAGCCAAAGACCCGACTTCTTAAAAATCGCGGAGGCGTATGACATAGACGCGGTTAAGCCGGAGACCTACGAGCAACTGGAAAGCGCTGTGGCTAGGGCTTTGAGAAACAACGAACCCCTCATAGTCGACTTGACCATAGACAGCGAAATCGACATAGTGCTTCCATGGGTGAAGCCAGGCGATTGGCTGACATCTGCGGTGTTGCCTGAGGGCATGGATGTGAAGCTGGTCTATGAGGAGAATTAGCATATCTACGCCTAAGTCCCTCGACGCGCTGGGGCGTGTAATTGCCATCACGCGTAGAGCTAAGGTCCAACTCGTGGACATGGTGGTCGCCTCTGAGGACTCCATGTATAGGGTGCATATGAAGGTGGAAGGGCCCCACGACGAGGTGCAGTGGCTTGTTGCGAAGCTTGACAAGCTTCCGGAGGTGCTGAGAATAGACGAGGGAGATATCGATATAAACTACTAGGAGTATATAGCTATGGCAAGGGTCTATACAGATAGCGATGCGTCTCTAGAGCCGCTTAAAAACAAAACTATCGCAGTAATAGGTTACGGAATACAGGGGAGGGCACAGGCGATGAATCTGCGAGACAGCGGATTGAGGGTTGTAGTGGGTTTGAGAAAAGGCGGCAAGTCGTGGGACCTCGCCGTCTCTGAGAGATTCGAGGTGTATGAAGTAGAGGAGGCGGTTAAGCGCGCCGACGTCGTGTTGGTGCTCATCCCAGACATGGAACAGCCCATGGTGTGGGAGAGACAGATAGGGCCGTTTCTAAAAGAGGGCGCGGTGGTCGACTTCGCCCACGGCTTCAATATCCACTACGGCTTGATCAAGCCTCCTAGACACGTGGACGTGGTGATGGTGGCCCCCAAGGCGCCTGGCAAGGCTGTGCGAGAGGAGTTTCTGGCGGGCAGGGGCGTCCCGGCGCTGGTGGCTGTACACCAAGACTACAGCGGCTCTGCGTTGAGGTACGCCCTCGCCCTCGCAAAGGGCATAGGCGCCACGCGCGCCGGTGTTATAGAGACTACGTTTGCCGAGGAGACGGAGACGGATTTAATAGGTGAACAGACTGTGTTGGTGGGTGGTCTCATGGAACTTATAAAGAGGGGGTTTGAGGTGCTCGTGGAGATGGGCTATCAGCCTGAGGTGGCCTACTTCGAGGTGCTTAACGAGGCCAAGCTTATCATGGACTTGATATGGCAACGAGGGATCTACGGCATGTTAAACGGGGTCTCCGACACAGCCAAGTACGGAGGACTCACAGTAGGGCCCAAGGTCATAGATGAAGATGTCAAGGACAAGATGAGACAAGCCGCCCTCCGTGTTAAAAGCGGCGAGTTCGCAAAGGAGTGGTTAGAGGAGTATTCAAAGGGAGCGCCGACTCTAAAAAGGCTGATGGAAGCCGTTAAGAATCATCCCATCGAACAGGTCGGCACGCAGATGAGGAAGCTGTTGTTCGGGCCATGAGGTTCCACGCACAATACGTCTGGCTAGACGGCAACATTGTCAAGTGGGAAGACGCCAAGGTCCACGTGCTGACACATGCCCTCCACTACGGCACCTCGATCTTCGAGGGCATTAGGGCGTATTGGACCGGGAGAAATCTGCTTGTCTTTAGACTAGAAGACCACGTCGAACGCATGTTTAAATCGGCCAAAATACTGGGGGTTAAGATCCCGTACACCGCAGACGAGGTGAGGAGGGCTGTAATCGAGACGCTTAGAGCCAACGACTTCAGAGAAGACGTGTACATCAGACCAATTGCGTTTGTGTCGACGCCCACCGTGACTCTAGACGTGAGGACTCTAGACGTGTCGCTTGCAATTATAGCGTTTCCATTTGGCAAATACCTCCCGCCCCAGGGGATAAGGGCCGCCGTGGTGAGCTGGAGAAGAGTACACAACACCATGTTGCCTGTCATGGCGAAGATAGGAGGTATATATGTAAACTCTGTGCTTGCGTTAGTTGAGGCGAGGAGCAAGGGGTTCGACGAGGCTCTTCTAATGGACGCCTCCGGCTATATAGTCGAGGGGTCCGGAGAGAACATCTTCATAGCGCGAGGCGGCAAGCTCTACACCCCGCCGACACACGCCTCTATACTCGAGGGAATAACAAGAGACACGGTAATTAAACTTGCCGCCGACTGGGGCATGACCGTCCAGGAGAAGCCGATAACTAGAGAGGAGGTATACACAGCCGACGAGGTGTTTCTCGTCGGCACAGCCGCCGAGATCACGCCCGTTGTGGAGGTAGACGGGCGGCCGATCGGCGACGGGAGGCCCGGACCTACCACAAAGAAGCTTGCTGAGCTCTACGCTAAGGTGGTCAGGGGCGAGGTGGAGAGGTATATGAAATGGGTGACCCCTGTCTACTCAACGTAGACGGTGGAGCCCGTATATTTCGCCTCTTTTAGCAACTTCTTCCTCCTAGCCAGCTTCACGGCGGCCTCGACGGCGCGTCTTGCGTACTCCTCCACCCTCTCCAGCGCCTGCATCCTGTTGGCGCCAGGCCCTATGATGCCGAGGGCTACCGGCTTGCCGGATTCGACGCTTATGTCTAGGATCTTTCTGGCCGCCTGCTGAGCGACAACCTCGTCGTGTTTCGTGGCGCCTTGAATCACAGCCCCCAGCGTCGCCACGGCGTCGACCTCCTCCTTCATGACCAGGTCCCTCAACACCGTAGGGATGTCGTAGACGCCCGGCACCTTAACCACATACACCACCTCTGCCCCCAGGAACTTGGCGTGGTCTATCGCTTTTTGCAACATCAACTGGGTTACGTCGTAGTTGAACTCCGCCACCACCAACGCCAGCCTTACCATAAGGCGTTGTTTAGCGTTGTTATAAAAAGTTGGCGCTGTCTATGCTTTTAATCTTTAAATATCCAAGTCTTTAATTTTATTTATGCCCTCAGGCGTGAAGACCAAGATATACGAGTTCTTAGCGCAGAATAAAGGTAAAGAGTTCGCCGCAGAGGAGATCGCGAAGATGGTAGGCATAGAGAAGGTAGCCATCGTCAAGGCGCAGCTGACCAGGCTTACTAGGGAGGGTAAGGTGGAGAGGACCGCAGAGGGGCGCTACAGGGCTAAGTAGATGGCGAGGGGGGTTAACACAGATAAATAAATCCGGTGTTTTTCATCAAACGTGTCAATTGTGCCGCAGGAGGTTTTGCTCGCCCTGGAACAGATTAGGACCCACCTACGTGACTTAGGCGCCGATATAGAGCCGCAATCTCTACGCGGCGCCGTGCGCCACTACGCAGAGACGCCTGGAAAGCTCCTCAGACCTCTGCTTCTCTTAACTTTTTCCTACAGCATAGACAGGAGGTCTTTAATCGACCCCAAGATCCTCCAGGCGGCGACCATAGTGGAGCTACTACACATTGTGTCCCTCCTACAAGACGACGTCATGGATAAACACGACGAAAGAAGGGGCATCAAGACGCCGCGGGCGTTATACGGCGATGGGAGGTCTATACTGGCAAGCGACTGGCTCATCGCGGAGTCTATAAAACGCGCCGTACGGCTGGGGCCTGAAATCGTGGAGTATCTAGCCGACGTGGCCCAACGGCTTTCTGTGGGCCAGGCTTTGGACCTAGACGGCGAACAGGAGCGCGCCGCTGAGTTCAAAACCGCGCCTCTCATCGAGGCCTCCCTGGTGTTGCCGACTCTGTTGTTGGGGAGAAGAGACATAATAGAAGCCGCGAAGAAGCTGGGGCGCTCGCTCGGCGTCTTATACCAGTATTCAGACGACTTCAGCGACGAGAAGGTAGAGAGAGGCGACGTAACCGCCGTGGTGACGGAGATAAAAGGCCTGCTCGGAAGGCTGAGAAACACACTGGGAGAAACCTTCGCGCCGTTTGAAAAACTCGTGAAGACCCTCGTCGAGAAGGCACTGGAGGGTAGCTTAACCGTGGCGCGAAGCTTTATAACTTAAACGCGGACTAGGCGCGTGATGAGGCTAGACTAAGCCGATTCATGACGTTGCGTGAAAGGGCTGAAGCTTGGGGTTTCTGGGGAACCGTGCCTCACGGTTTGCTGGTTTATAGCTACGGGGGTACAGCTCGGAGAGGTCAGAGGGATTTTACATATTCTCCCGCCGCTGTGGCGCAAGTTTCTAGCATAGGGCCGTTATTATATCCATACCTCTACCCCCTCCACGAATCTTTTCGAGGGGGGTGTATACATGTTTGTGGCGGAGGTCGCCTGTCGGCGGGATGACCTTTACTGTGTAATATTATATTGCAGATGAAGTGGGCGTCATGGAGTTTAGGAGTGAAGTAAGGCTTGGTGTTTCCGGGATGCCGGGCGTAGGGAAGACCACACTGGCGCTTAAAGTCGTCGAGGCGGCTAAGACGCGTCTCGCAGTTTGTGGGTTTGTAACCGTGGAGGTGCGGGAGGGGGGCACACGTATAGGCTTTGATGTCGTTGATATAAACAGCGGCGAAAAGACGCCCCTTGCCCGCGCTGGGGTCGGAGAGCCGTCTGTGGGGAAATACGTGGTGAACCTCGGCGCCTGCGGGTTCATAGTCGGCATCCTGCGACGTATGCGGTGCGACTTGTTAATCGTCGATGAAATAGGCGCCATGGAGTTCAAGTGCCCAGGCTTCGGCGAAGCTCTTGCTTCTGCCGTACAGAACTCGCCAAGAGTTCTAGCGACAGTACATAGAAACTACATAGACACGGCAAGAAGACTGGGGCTTGACGTCATTTGGATTACTAGAGAAAACTGGGGGTCGGTCTACGCCGAGGTGTTAAGACGGCTGGGGATTCCCCAATAAGATTTTCGTAAACACCTCCGGAGGGTCCTTGACGGCGGAGATGTAGTAAACCTCCCTAGCCCCTATCGCCTCTGCTATCTCGTCGGCTTCTATGAAAAACCCGGCTTCAGAGGCCAAGTCCATCTTGTTCCCCACTATTACCACCTCCTTCGCGACCTCAGAGCCCCGGTCCGCGAATATAGAGTGGAGCTCCGAAATTGCGTAGAGAGATTCGTGGCTTGTTACGTCGTACATATACATCAATCTGTCCACAACGGGGATTTTAAACGAGGCGAACTTCATGGCGACCTCAAAAACACGTTGCCCCGGCACATCTATCAAGTCTATCTCTAAGTCGCCGATATATATCCTGTAGTAGCTAGGCCGCAAGGTAAGCACCGGCACTTCAGAAAGCCCCAGCACCCTATATGCAAACGTAGTCTTTCCCACGCCGCCCGTACCCAGCAACGCCACGACCTTTCTATACAGCATCGCCAGTAGTTACCTCACGATTTTAAAGAGTTAAAAAGGCGGCGAGCCTTTTCACACAAACTGGGAGAAATCTAAAAAGATACAGAAGGAAGGAGAATATACAAAAAGAGTAAAACTATATAAACAATAAAAAGAAGAAACAGAATATGCTCAATAATTATTCCATAAAAATTACCATAGAAAAAAATACAGTACCTAAATTAAACAAAAGCTTTATAAACCAAGAAGTATCTACAGCCCATGTCGAAGAAGCAGAAGCTAAAGTTCTACGACATAAAGGCGAAGCAGGCGTTTGAGACTGACAACTACGAAGTTACGGAGAAGCATACTGCCCGCGGCCCGATGATGTTCGCCGTCGCCAAATCCCCATACACAGGCATCAAGGTCTACAGGTTGCTAGGCAAGAAGAAATAAGTAAAACCCAAAACCGGCTCTTTTTCCCCTCTTTCCTCTCGTTAGAAGGTACTAAAGCATGTGGTACGTCTACGCCTACACCGACGTTCTCGCCTCCGCCTCTGAAGTGTGGAGACCGTCAAGGAGGCTCTTCAGAAGGGCTTGGTGGATCCCTCAACGAGATGTCCGGGAAGATTAGAATCAGAGACTTCGGAAGACGCATAGACGCCCTGGCGCGGTACGAAGAGCTTAGAGAGGCGATAGAGGACTGGAGCAACCAACGCCGCGGGGGATAGATATAAAGACGTAACGTCTGCATTCCTTAACACCAACGCTGAAGGGAAACTATTACCACCTCAGCAACGCGGCGACGTTGCCCATGGCCCTGAGCCCAGCGCCTATTTCTGTATCCTCCCGTATTATGTACACCCTTCCCCTTGTCTTGTATACCTGCGAGATAAGTCGCCAGGCACGTTCCGGAGACTCCTTGATATATACATCAAGCACCAGCAGAGCCTCTATGCGTCCCACAGATGCTGCGGCGTCTACCTCCTCGGGGCCTATCGCAACGGCGTCTCTATCTGTGGCAAGCCTGTGTAAAAACTTCTGATACGCCTCCACCCCCATCTCGTTTTTCAACGCCTCGTAGAGCCCTTGTCTCATGAATTCGTAAACGCCGGCAAGCCCGCCTGAGCTTTGAGGCGATTTTTCCCCCTGTATATGCCTACCGGCGTGATCTATTATCATCCCAGGCCCGGCCAAAACCACTTTATCAGGTCTATAGCGCTGTCTCAACTCCTCCACCACCTTTCTGACTGAGGCGATGAACTCGTCAAGTAAGTTATCCTCTTTCCGCACGTTGCGAAGCACATGTAGCACCTCAACGCCTAGGACAGTCACGTATGCAAAAGCCGCCTCTTCGTCGTCCATAGAAACCAGCATAACTCTAGGCAACGCCGCCTTAGCCATGTTAAGAACCTCCACGACGGCGTCGAGGGGGAGGTCGCCGGTCTTTTCGATCTCCACCTCCCTACCCGGCACAATATCAAACGTGTGTCTCCTGCCCTTCACCCCCTCTATGCCCTCCTGCACCTCAACCACAGGGCCCCTCACCCTTAGACTCCCGCGAAACTTGTGATATTCCAAAGTCTCAGCCTTCACGGCTAGGTACATCTTGACCCTCTCGCCTTCCTTAACGCCATCCGGCTTATACTCCCTCACCGTCCACCCCCTCACAACGTCCCCCCTATCTATCAACAGATAGATGAAGTAGAGGTCTTCCTCTCTTTCAGGAAGGACCTTAACAACTCGGCGCTTAGCGTCGATCTCATACTTCACATTTATAGGCGTAGACACGCCACTATATATAGTGATGAACCCGACCAAATACGAGAGGTGACGAGGCGGCAGCTATCTGATTTCTGTAACTAACGAAAATCGTGTAGCCAAAAGACGAAACATTTATATGTGTCTATCTTCAGCCGGTCTATGCAACCAAACTCGATACTAATCGACGAGTTAACAAGGCTAATAAATCAATTTTATGAACACGGCTACATAGAGGCCGCAAGACTGCTCGAACAAGCCAGGACAGTTGCTCTGTTAAGGGAGAGAGAACGGCTTATCCCCCCTGCTACTGACTAAGAAGCGAGACGACCCTGGCAACGTCTGCTCCAACCACCACGTTAATAGTTCCGTTTTTTATCACAATGAAAGTCGGCGTGCCGACCTGTCTAATCGAGACGCCTTTCTGAACCAATGCGTTTAACAACGCCTTCACTCCGCTGTCGAAATCTGTTTTCGTGGGTGCATCGGCACATTTATACCGCTGAAGCATCTCAAGTTGTTTCCCTGCCCCTCCCTCTAGGTATGCCCTGTATAGCTCACCAAGGAGGTCGTAGGTCTTGTTCCCCAGTTGCTTGTAGGCGCAGTGGAGATACTGGTGGGCGACTACGGCCTCTGGATGTACGATCAGGTCTATGAATATCAGCCTCAGCTTCCCCTCCGCCATCAGTTGCCTGTAGAGCGGGTCTAGTTGCTCTTGCGCCATTGCGCAGTAGGGGCAGTGAAGGTCGTA
This sequence comes from Pyrobaculum sp., assembly GCA_009903905.1. The sequence goes on from WYEI01000231.1 coordinate 10,718, forward strand.
AAGCTCGATGAGGGTAATCGGCGCTGTTGGGGCTCCGAAGGAAATGGCCCAAGCGGGTATGGGCAAACCCTGCGAGGAGGTGTATGTTTGCGCGGGTGTGAGGAGCTTCGTGTACACTACAGCCGCTACTATAACCGCAAAAACCACTATGACCACCGCTAGTGTGGCCCAAGAACGCATGGCGGCTACACGATGCACATTATTAACATTTCTCTAGGTAGTTAAAAAGCCTGCGTATTTTGTCTCTGTACCAGTCGACAGGTATGGCGATCATTGCCCCGAGGTAATGCCCATATACAACCACCGACCGCGGGGGGGCTAGCTCTATGAAGGCCAGAGATAGCATGTCCTCCTCCCCCTCCACCTTTATCACAACGCTACTCTCTACCGCCTCCTCTACGGCTCTCCAAGCCTCCTCCGTAATGTAGCCAGGGGGGTTGCGTACCTTCACCACCTTGTTATATACGGCTAGTTGCTCCACCTGAACCCCGCGTCGCGTCTTCTCGTCTACCGCAACAGACGTAGGAATAAGGCCGTGGGTTAAGAGGTTCTTGGTCACTACGTCGCCTATGGCGTATATGCGCTCTAGCCGGTAGCTGTCTACGACGTCTTTTAGAATCTCCACGGAGCGCGGGGGGTCCTTCCAGATGGCTATGGGGTAGGGAAAGGCGAATAGGTCGCGGCGCTTGCCGAGTTTGAGACATCTCATAGCACAAGCCTGCCGCAGGGCGTGGGCAGGACAAGGGAGACCCCAGGGGGTACCGTCGGCTGTTCTATATAGAAATGAATCGGCATTAGCAACTTCACGCCGGCTTTCTTGGCTATCTCAACTGCGTCTCTTGTTGTGCTGTGCCCCACCTTGTGGGCTTCCTCCTCCTGGCCCGGGTTCCCGGAGACCTCGTGTATCAGCAGGTCGCATCCGCGCGCCAGCTCCACCACCTCGTCCGACGGCGCTGTGTCTGAGCTGTATACCACACAGCG
>WYEI01000083.1 GCA_009903905.1 Pyrobaculum sp.
CGAACAGCACCACCCTGTCCTCGCCCACGAACCACCCGCGGATCTTCGCCCTCCTCCGCCACCTCTCCACGATCCTCCCCACCTCCTCCACGGAGATGCCGCCGCGCCTGTTAAAAAGCTGAGCTGCCATTTGGCGATAGCGATCTAAGCCGCACCTAGTCTGGACGTTCTAATACTCTTCTGTTCGGGTTATATAGGATGGGCGTCTATACTTTCGTACCTAGTTATATTGGCTCAGCTACTAGTTTTATAACTGGCGCCTTGGGGTTTACCAACAACGCCTCCTTGCCCGGCGGTAGCTCCACCTCCCCCTTGCCTCTTATGTCTTGCCCGTCTACGTAGGTGCCGTTGGTGGAGCCGTCGTCCCGCACGTAGAGCTTGCCGTTTCTAACAACGAACCTCACGTGGACGCGGGACATCGTGTCGGGATCCCTCCAGGCGTAGCTGTAAAGCTCATAGCGGCCGAGCACCACCTCAGGCCCGCCCTCAACTACCTCGGCCACCTTCCCCCTAGACCCGTCTTGCTTCACCGCGTAGACAACGTAGCGGGACGCCGCCAGTCTAGGTTGCGGCGTAGGCTGTTGAGGAGTTGCCTGCGGCGGCTGTTGCGGCTGAGGCGGCGGAACTACGGAGCCGCAATTTGGACAATAGGGATTATTGGGATCGTAGTCAAATTCATAGCCACAGAAGGGACATTTAACCTTAACCATGCCACTCGCCTTTATAGGTCTTAATAAATTTTTGGTGCCCCAAGTATTTAAATATACGGTAAATAAAGACAATTATGCAGACCCCATTCAAATTAGAGGCGCATCTTAACCGGGATAACCTGCCGGCGGATAGGGAGGTAGAGGTTTTCCTCATGGTTAGGGCTCAGCCCACCAGGGAGGTCGCCACGGCCGTGCAGACCCACCGGAGGAAGGTACACATGGCGTTTGTCATCGATGCGTCGGGCTCCATGTGCGGAGAGAAGCTTGAGACGGCTAAGGAGGCTATCCTCAGGAGGTATAGGGGCGATCTTGAGGAGGGGGACATGCTGTCGCTGATAACCTTTTCGGACTATGCGCAGGCGGTTATAGCCGCGGCCGCGAAGGGGGGAGGGGGAGACGTGGAGGCCAAGGTCAAGTCGGCGCAGTGCGGCGGCATGACTAACCTATACGAGGGCGTCGAGAAGGCGGTCGACCTCCTTTCTAAGACGCCGCCGGGCTACCTGAGGGTGATGGTTATAGCCACAGACGGCATACCCACCACGGGCATTACAGACCCCGACAAGATTGTGGGACTTGTAAAAAAGGCGCGGGAGGAGCACAATATAGCCACTTTTGTCTACGGCATCGGCGACGACTACGACCTCAAGCTGTGCGACAACATGGCGAAAGCGGGGGGAGGGGCCATGAAGCACGCTAGCAAGCCCGGCGAGCTTGAGGGCTTGACGCAGGTGCTGGCCTCCATGATAAAAAGCACAGTGGCGCCGAAGCTTATGCTGGACCTGATCCCAGAAGCCGACGTGGCTATCCTCGAGGCGGCTATGCTGGCGCCGAGAGCCATGGCGCTCGACCCGAGGAGCAGGCCGTGGGACGTGGGCATGGTTGCGGCGAACGACGCCATACTCGCCACCTTCAAGCTGAAGATCGGGCCCAGGCCGGAGGGCCGCCGGAAGATCGCCGCAGTTGCGCTCGGCGCCATGACGGAGGACGTGGAGGCCCAGTTCGCCAAGGAGGCTCCTTTCGCCGAGGCGCATCCGGAGGCCCGCATCTACCACGTGGCGGGCGTCAGAGTGGCGAACATAGTCGAGAAGTCGAAAAACGGCGTGAACCCCGCAGACGACTATAGGCTGCTCGATTCCCTGCTCGGCACCCCGGAGGCCCGCGACCTCCTGACGAGAGATCCGTACTTCGCGAGGCTTATCAACGTGACGCAGAAGACCAAGGTTGAGGACGCCAAGACGAGAGTAGACAGGCTCACAAGCGCCATGAAGTAATGGCCGACCCCTGGCTGGGCAGAACAGTCTTGGGCAGATACAGGTTAAGGAAGAAGCTGGGGGAGGGCGGCATGAGCGTGGCCTACCTAGCCGACGGAGGGGGCCACCACGTCGTCGTTAAGCTCCCCAACGTAGGGGGACCAAACCCCATCGATATCTGCATTGATAAGCTGAGGGTAGAGGGCGAGGTCCTGGAGCGCATATGGAGGCAGTACGGTGGGCACCCCAACATCGTCAAGTTCGTCGATCGGGGCGACGAGGGGCAGTATCCAGTGGTTGTGGAGGAGTACGTGCAGGGGCAGACCTTGGCCGAGTACGCCGCCGGCAAGGGGGGACTCGACCCCGATGAGGCCTTTGAAATAGGCAAGAGACTGGCAGATGTGCTCCGGTTTCTCCACGGCTACGGCATAATCCACAGAGACTTTGCAGCAGACAACGTCATGGTGAGAGGCGCCGACCCCGTCCTGATAGACTTCGGGACGGCCAAGGAGGGATATGCCCAGTTGAAGCCAGGCACTAAGATAGGAAAGCCGTGCGTGTCGCCGCCGGAGCAGGCGATAAAGGGCTACGCCTACTTCTCCTCCGACGTCTATATGTGGGCATCGATGCTTATGGGAGCTATGAAGCCGCGGAGAGGCAGATCTGTGGGCGCGATAGACAATTTCTGTAGGTATATAAACCCAAGCGGCGCGCTTATAGCCGAACCCTGCGACTTGGTGGAATGCGGCTCTTACGCCGGTTGTCTGAACGACGTCCTCAAGATGGCTCTCGAGATAGACCCCACGAAGAGGATTAAAGACGGTGTAGAATTGTATGACAGCCTTACGCGCTGTTCTCCGCCACCTCCTCCATGTGGAACCTACCTCCTTATAAACGGGCGGAGGGTCTGCCTAGACCCCAGCAAGGCTTACATCGTAGGCACCGAGACGGCCAGCGAGCCTGACATCAAAATTCCGGAGCCTGAACTACGGCGCAGCGGCAAGACGTACATCAGCCGCCGCCATGCTAGGATTTGGTACGATAGATCGCGGGGGAGGTGGCTTATCCAAGACCTTGGGAGCGTAAACGGGACGAAGATCATCAGGGGCGGGCAGGAGATTGTCATGTATTTCGGTTGCCGAGATCGATGCCCTGGCCAGCCGAGCCAGCCCTACGAGCTCGTAACCGGAGACCAGATAGCGCTAGCCTTCAGCAGGAGCACAGGCGCGCCCTACGTCGTGGTGGAGTTCTATGAGCAATAACATCCAGAGCACTAGGTATACGATTTCCGCTACCAGCGACGTGGGGGGTAGAGACCACAACGAAGACAGCTACCTAGTCTTAAGAGGGTATATAAACGATTTCGAGATCATTATCGCGGCGGTAGCTGACGGGGTCGGCGGCTTGTTTGCAGGCGATGTGGCTAGCCGGATGGGCGCCGTAGCCTTCTCCTCTAAGCTTCTAGAAAAACTGATGGCCGGCGCCGCCCTCCAGCTGGACGATAAACAGGTTGCCGACGCCCTGCGAACCGCCGTGGACTACGCCAACGGGATTATTCTCGACAGCGTGCCGAGGAGCGGCACAACGCTGGTGGCGGCGCTGGTCATAGGCGACGTGGCCTACGTGGTCAACGTGGGCGACTCCCGGGCATACTTGATAACAAAAGACGAGATCCACCAGATCACGAGGGACCACTCCCAAGCCTGGGAGGACCTCCAGAAGGAGCTGGCCAAGTTCTTCGACCCTGAGAAAAAAGTGGAGTTTGGGGAGCTGGCCGAGTTCAAGAGGAGGTTTATCCAGAGCCACCCAAGGGCCCACGTGATTAGCAACGTGGTGGGCGTCTTCGGCAAGGTGGAGCCCATCGACGTGTTTGAAATTACGCTACGCGAAGGCGACGTGCTTCTGCTCTGCAGCGACGGCCTCAGCGATGTCCTAAACGACCACGACATATACAAAATAGTGGTAAGCAACGGCGGCGACGCCGCCCAGAAGCTCGTGGAGGAGGCTAAGAAAAACGCCACAGACAACATAACTGTCATATTGATCAAAAGAAATATATGACTCTATTATAGAGTTGAATATTTCTGCAGCTACACAAACGAAATAGTGGAGCTCTTGAAAACCGGGGCCGATCCCAATGTTAGGTGTGACGCAGATGGCGAGACGCCGCTTCATATGGCTGTAAAAAATGCACTTTGCTATCCAGATACCGTGCGGTTGCTTTTGCAACATGGCGCGTATGTAGATGCTAGGAGACGGGACGGCAAGACTCCTCTGCATCTAGCCGCCGAGCGGGGCCGCGTTGTTGTGGCCAGCGTGCTTATTGACCACGGCGCGAATGTAAACGCGAGAGATAACTCTGGCCTTACTCCTCTTCTTTATGCTGTGGATGGGCAGTTTACGGATTTGGTTAAGCTTCTACTGGAGCGCGGCGCAGATCCCAACTTGGGAAGACCCGACGAGGTGACCCCTCTCCACATTGCGGCTGGCTACGGCTATCGGACTATCGTGGAGCTTCTACTGCGCCACGGCGCCGACCCAAACGCCAAGGATGGAAACGGCGACACGCCGCTACACTACGTGGCGCGTAGATGCATGTCCGATTCGGTCTGCCTCCTGCTCAGCTACGGCGCAAACCCAGCCCAGAAAAACGCGCAGGGAAAAACTCCGGAAGACATCGCAAGAGAGGCGGGTTGTCACAGCTATATAGACGAAGCGACCAAATGCCAAATGAGAAGTAGAACTACACAAATTCTTCACTAACATAATGAATTATTATATACTATAGTACCATTACTACTTCCTGAAATTTTTAAAATTATAATTAGGTTGCTGGGTTCTTTGCTACATCTGTACCCAGTAATTATTTCATCGCCTCTAATCTCTATATAGGGCAAATGACTATATAGGATCATAGACATCACACGAAGTAGTACTCCAGTCGCTTTTATGAGAGGCTGTGTATTCGCCGCAAACTAAACAAACTCTGCCTTCCAGCTTCTTTTTTTTAACTAAGTCTCGATCTTGTCGACTAGCGCAAGCTCACCCATGTAATTCGGGATAGTAATTTTTAAGATTTTATCTCAGACGTCTCCGTGCCATCTTGGAAGATACATAGGGAGTGCGGCGCGTTGCTGGGTCTGCCGGGCGATGTTGTGAGGTGTGTCGATGAGGCTATTGACGAAGCTTGTGGTCGCCACGATGTGGGTCGTAGCCATGTGGCGGCGGAGTCGGGCGAGTGGCAGGCTGTGCACGGCCTTGATGCGTTGCTGGACTGCGTCTACGGCCGATGCGGCTTCGGCGAGGATCGCATGAGGGCGGCGGCCCTCCACCACCTGCTGGACTGCATCGACGGGATAGCTCGGCATTACGGCACGGTCCCGCCCATCGCCCCGAGGATATGCCTTTCGAAGCTAGAGCTCAACCTCGTGGTGAGGCGAACCGCCAAGAGGCGGGATCCCCTGATTGAGCAACTCTGGAGGATGGGCATCCCCGTCCCCGACGAGGTGCCCGTCGCGGCCACGCCGCGCACCGCCGAGAACGTGGAGGCGTTCTTCTCCTACCTCAGCGACCTAGTGGAGAATCGCGGCGACGTTTTGCTAGAGTGCGCACGGAAAATAGCGGCGACTAGGTGGGACGTCTATAGGGGATCCTCTAGGCGGTGGAAGACGCGAGATAAGTGGAGTCGCTAGAGGGCGCTGGGTTGCTTCGGATTTCTGGAGACGGTTGACATGGCCGGGCTGCGGCTCGTCGGCTCCGTACGGCATGGAGGCGCGGCTGCGGCCTCCGGCGGAGGGCTTGTCGAGCGCCTGCGGCCGTCGTGGCGCTGGGCTTCGCGGGGCGTTATCTTTAATTGTCGGCGTTAGTGCGGTGCCGTGGGCGAGGCTGGGGACCTCCGGCTTGCGGCTCGCACGCTGGTCCTGGGGCTGGCGGCGAGGGGCTATGTTCTGGCTCCGCTCGGCCTCCTGACGAGGAGGCTGAGGCGGCGTCTAGGCGCGGATGAGGATGCGCTGGAGGATGCGCTTTCCGTGGTGCGCTCGGCTGGGCCTTGGCATTTCTGGACCGGGCTGGAGCCGGCGGACGGCGACGCCCTCTGCTTCGTGGATACGTGCGGCGAGCTTCTGCCTTATCTAGGCTACGTGTGGGGCGGGAGGTACTTCGTGGCTGGAGACGTCTCCGACGTCTACGACAACCTGATCGGCGCGGTGTACGACGTGGAGCGGGAGGAGGGCGTCGAGGTCGCCGTGAGGCTCTGCAGCCACAGATATAAGGTTCTGACCGCATATGCCCGTGGATGACTGCCGGCGCCGCCTCCCCCAGCTGATAGAAGGGGCGAGGAGGGGCGACCAGCGGGATATATTCGAGCTCATTAGGTGCGTAAACCCGGAGGGGTGGCAGATGATACAGTCGGCCCTCGCGGGAATCCCCGCAGGGCCCGCCGCCTCCGCAGACGCCGGCGAGCCGCTCCGCGTCTCTGTGGCGGGCGACGCGGCGAGGATAGACGGCGTCGGCGAGGAGGTCCGCATCGCGGGGAACGCCGTGGAGGTGCTGCACGGCGGTGCTCAGCACAGATACGCGCTACCCGGCAGAATATGCGGGATCTCCCAGCTCGTGGCTAAATGCGGCGCATTCTACGCAGAACTCAAGCTGTGCCCGCAGTGATGTACCAATGAATAGACTATATATCGCCATGATGTAGATACCCCATGGCTCTCTGCGGCCTAGTGAATAGGTGGGACTCGGATTTCAAGAAGGCTTTAGAGGGAGGGGCCAATCCTGATGTTAGGTGTAGCGACGAAGGCGAGACTCCCCTGCACATAGTTGCGGGATATGGATATGTGGGGAAGGTGGGGCTTCTTCTCCAACACGGAGCCTCTCCCAATGTTAGGACTAGACATGGCGATACCCCTCTTCACTACGCCGTCTGTAACAGCAAGGCTAATAATGTGTTTGATGTGGTTAAGGTTTTGCTCGCTGGCGGGGCCGACGTAAATGTGAGAAATATTGACGGACGGACTCCTCTCCATTGCGCCGCCGAGAGGGGGTTTATGAATACTGTAAAGGCCCTACTGGATAAGGGGGCGGATCCAAACCTCGCCGATAACCGCGGAAAGACCCCCCTCCACCTCGCCGCTGAAAACGGCCGTTTTGTCGTTGTCCAGACGCTTTTGGACTACCGCGCGGATGTCGGCACCCGCGACGGCCACGGATGGACTGCGCTGCACTACGCGGCTGCCGGCGGATTTACAAATATTGTAAAGTTTCTCCTCGAGCACGGGGCCGACCCGAATGCGGAGAACGACGGAGGGAACACGCCTCTACATGTGGCGGCCCTCAAGTGCTTCCCAGATCTGGTCGAGGTTCTGCTCGACCACGGAGCTGACCTGAGCCGGAAAAACCGAGAGGGGAAAAGCCCCATGGACATCGCCAGAGAGAATAAATGCGTCGCCTTCTCCGTGGCGGTAGAGGACTGGAGGCGGAGGAGGGGGAGCGCTACCCAGGTATATCAATAGCTCCGATTTCTGAGGCCGGCGCAGAGCTTGGTTTCGATGCGTTGAGCCGTCACGTCGCGGCCTTTTCGACTACGGCGAAGAAGAGGTCGCGGCTTCTGCAGGCGCCGCTCCTTCCTATCTCCTCTACTATCGCGGATACATCTGCCTTCTTCCTCGCGAGCTTCTGCGCCAGCCTGTAGAGGCGGCTGTAATCCGAAGGCTTGACCCACTGGTACTTCTCGCCGCAGAGAACCAACAGCTCTTTCAGCGGATTGTAATACTGGTACACGCCGAGAGGCTCAACGCCCTTTGAGACGTTTTCCTCGGCGATTAGGGTCACGCAGCGCCGCAGCACGTCCCTGTGGTCGTTGTAGATCTCGTATAGCGGCTTGGTTAGCATCTCGGCGGCTTCCCTCGCCGCGGCTCTGTCCGCAGGCAGGACGTACATATCCACGTCTCTCAGCCTGTCGGCCACCTCCGAGAGGCACCGCGCCAGGACCCTCTCGACGTCGAAGGCGTCGCCGGCAAGGGCCGTGCCGTACCTCCTGACCTTGCCGTCCACGCAGTCGAGGAGGTGGTGGAGGGCCGCCGCCCGTAGATGCACGCCGTCGAGCCTGCCCTGCATCGCCAGGCAGCCCACCAGGACCTCGGCGCCGCTCACCGCAGGCGTCTGGACTCCGCCGAGATCCACAGCCGGATGCCTGACGCCCACATCGTGGGCCTCGCACCTCCCCAGATCGATAAGCCTATCGACGAAGTTAGCCACGTCGCCGGATATCCCAATCAGCTCTGCGCACGTCCTGTGCACCCTATGGGAAGGCATAGCCCCCGCGCAGAGCCAAGACGCAAGCGGCAGACCGCAGCGCAGACGCGACCACGAGCCTCCGAGGGCCTCACATTTATGAACTTGCCGCCGAAGACGGGCGCGGCCCCTCCCCAGAGTAGGGCGTTACAAGAATGCACAGAGCCAACGGATCCTGGGGGAGACAGGGCCCACGCGGAAGACGCCTGCGGCGTCTGTGCCCAGCGAGAGGCGTCAGACGGTTGCGGGGCTGGAGGAGGCCTTGGACCGGAGACGAGGCGCCGGGGCCGGCGGGCCTCCAGCCGGAGCTCTGGGGCGATTCCCACACGCGCCGCCGTCTTCCGCGGGGAGGACGGCGAGGAGTACGAAGAGGATGCCGCCTCCGAGGCCGTGCTCAAGCCGGCGCAGGACGCGACGCCGCGGCCGCCGCAGAACCCAACATAGGCAATTTCAATTCTCCATTGGAGATGCATGGCGCGTAAGCAGGCTGAAGAGCACACCACGGCAGAGTATATACGGTTTCAATTCTCCATTGGAGATGCGCTGTTTATAATGTCTGCCTCGTTGCCGATACGTCAGGAGTTTCAATTCTCCATTGGAGATGCGATAATCGAGGCGATCGCCAGGGGCATAGCGTTCCTAAGCGCCCCGGTTTCAATTCTCCATTGGAGATGCGCTGCTCTTGATAAACGGCAGAGAGGCGATCGTTGAGGATGGGTTTCAATTCTCCATTGGAGATGCCCGACACCTCCCTAATTGCGCTTCTGCTCATATTTGGTGTGTTTCAATTCTCCATTGGAGATGCTGCCCGCATTATCTATACCCACACAGTGCTGGGCAGTCGTTTCAATTCTCCATTGGAGATGCGGTATAGGCAACTTCAGTATTACGTCGCAATAGCTAAGAAAACTAGTTTCAATTCTCCATTGGAGATGCTGGATCACAGCTATCGATACGACCACGGCGAGAACCACAGAGAGTTTCAATTCTCCATTGGAGATGCTGGCCTGCGCGAAGTAGTTGCCAGCCTGCTGGAACGCCCCGACCAGGTTTCAATTCTCCATTGGAGATGCCCCAGCCATGACGCCGCCATGAGGGCGAGCGATACCGCGAGGGCGGGTTTCAATTCTCCATTGGAGATGCCGCTGAAATTAGCCAAGGAGATCTTGGAAAAAGTAATGGAGATAAGTTTCAATTCTCCATTGGAGATGCCGAGATTGGGGGGTTCAAGATGTACTACGTGATGTATACCCGTTTCAATTCTCCATTGGAGATGCGGAGGTGGTGAACCACCTCCGCAACGGAAACACCCCAAAGCTAGTTTCAATTCTCCATTGGAGATGCGACGTGTTGAAGAAGTAATGTGCAGGCCCTTGCTGGACTCGGCATGTTTCAATTCTCCATTGGAGATGCCTTCAGGGCAATGCTTAAATATTTCGCAAATCCTTATTATCATGTTTCAATTCTCCATTGGAGATGCCGGGTTTCTTGGACCATGAATGTATAGATATTTAAGCTTTTCTATCCGTCTTTCGGCGTGATGTAGGTCTAACTGCGCTGTACGGGTCGCCGCGTCTTGTTTCTACGTAAAGTGCGCCGGGCGTGCAGATGCGCGCATCTGCGTGCTTTTACGTCTCGGCGTCGGCCCGCGCCGGGAAGCTGCACGACGTTTTATAAACGGGATCCCCGCTTTACGTACGCAGCTCGCCGAAGCAGTGGACAGCTTCGATGGATGTAAAGCGCAATCTGCACGTATAAACGCCGTCCGACGGCGCGTCGAATCCTTTATATCGCGGCGCCTCGGGACGGCCATGTCGGTGGTGGCCTTCAGGGGCAACCTGGAGAGGGGGGTGGCGATCAACCTCTTCTCGGGCTACCTGGCGCACTCCGTGGTGCACCGCCTCCTGCGGGGGCTCCCGGAGAGGGGGCCGAAGCCCTTCACCGTCTGGCCGCTTCTGATCGACGGAAGGCCTGCGGTCGGGCTGGCGGCCGCGGCGGCGGGGGCCGAGGTGGAGCTCCGCGCCGCCTTCTTCGACGAGGAGCTGGGGCGGAGGTTCATGGAGGCGGTGGAGGGCGGCTTCGACCTCTTCGGCGCCCGCGTCGCCCCGGCGGAGCTGGAGTTCTGGAGGCCGCCGCGGCCCGCCGCGCGGCAGACGCCGGCGTTCAGGGTGGAGTTCCTCTCGCCGACCCGGTTCGAGACGCCTCCCTACGTGAGGCGGCCGAGGCCGGTGTACGACCTCACCCCCGCCCCGCGGAACGTGTTCAAGTCGGCCCTCAAGACGGCGGAGAGGCTGGGTCTGTGGGGGCCCGCGGAGTCCAAACGGCTCTACCGCTGGGCGTACGCGGCTGTGGGCATCACCGACTTCCGCATCAGGCCGGTGGCCGTGTCGCTGACCGGAGGCAGAACCGCGAGGGGCTTCGTGGGGTGGGCCGTCTACAGGGCCTTCGAGACGTCCATGCTGGGGGAGATGTGGCGCGCCCTCTCCGCCGCGGCGGACTTCGGCCTGGGCGCGAACCGCCCGCTGGGCTTCGGCGCCGTGAGGATAACGCCGCTGGAGGGCACGGCTAGGCCGTCCCCGCGTCGAGGCGGGGCCTGAGGCGTCCGGCGCCCCGTCAGGAGGGCGGCCGCGGCGAGGTGTACGGCCGGCGGCATGGCGGCCGGCCTCTGCGGCGGCCGTGACGGGGAGGGCGTTGCCGAGCGCGGCGGCCAGGGCGCGCGGAGGGCCCCTAAACGCATACGCCTCGTAGGCGAGGAGGGCACTAGAGATCCTTGAGGGTAACAGGAGGGCCGTCGCGGGCAGAAACCCCTGGGTTCTGGCCGCCGCGTCCCTATGGCTCGCCGCCTATAAGGAGTACGGGATGCCCATCCGCCTGGCGAATGCGGCGGGGACGACAGTCGAGGGCGTCAAGAACGCGGCGAGGAGGATGAGGGCATGAGCGTTGACGGAGGCATGGACGCGGGCGGGGGCATGAGGACGGAGACGTTACTGTCGAAGGGCTGGAGCTTGAGTTGGGCCGCCTAGAGCCCCACGAAGGCGGGACGAGGGGGGTCTACAGACCAAAGGGACTGTTGGCATTCGCGAGAGCCAAGGAGTACGTGCGGATACTGTAAGGCGCAACCGGCCCCTCCCCCGTTTTTCCCTCCGGCTTGAACTCGGACGTCGATTAACACAACTTTTCTGTCAAGCATAAAACACGGCGCCTTAAAACTGCGTTTCCCTCAAGGTCTTTGCGTAATTTATCTATACTCTTAATATATACTATCTTTAAATCGCTTTTCTCTCGACGTGTTTTATATGTATATCTTATCATCGCTTATCAATAGCGATATTGTGAAAATTTAAAGCTCTGTTTTTTCGGGCTCATGAACCGGGCGGGTC
>WYEI01000027.1 GCA_009903905.1 Pyrobaculum sp.
CGGCGCCGCCCTCAAGCTAGTAGACGCCGTAGCCAAACTCGCCGAAACCCAAATAGACACCTCAAAACTCCAAGAACACGCCTCCAAATACGCATTCCTCGTAGAAAAAAACATAGAGGCACTATTCAAACCACCCGCCGAAGCAGTCGCCCAGACAAGAAAAGAAATACCACTAGTCTTCTAAACATCAAGCCACAAAGCGCAGACGACCAAACCTGCAGAAAAAGACCTACAAGCTTCAGCCTCCAGAGCGGAGACCCACCGGCCCGCCTCCCCGAGCCACTTCGCTACGGCGCCCGCGAGCTCTATATAGCGAAGCCCTCCAGGCGTTCTCTGCGGTATACGAACTCTATTCTGCAGTCGCTTCTCCGGTACACCCCCGCTCCCTTCCCATCAGGGCCTTTATAAGGGCGGCAAGCCTCTCGGCGCCCGCCTACCTATCCCCAGACGTAGCCGCGGCACGGCTTACAGCCGCGTTTCGACTCGCGCCTGCAAAAATCGGCGCGGTCTGTCGATGGGCTGGAGCTTGACCTCTGCGCAGATATATGTTATCTAACGGAGACGCCGCCCTCCTAGCCCTCTCCACAGCAGCCTTGAAGCAGACCGCCGCCTCCAGCGTATCTAGTGCGCCTCCACGCCCGCGGCTTGACGAAGGTAGTCTCCCCGGCGCCGGGCGGTCACTCCACGGCCACCGGCCCTCGACGCCTCCTCAGCCCTCCTACGGCCGAAAAACAAGACTGCGCGGAGACGCGGTGAATTACGCCAACGACAAGCCCCAGTTGCGGCTCGCCGGGAGGTGCTATTAACCGAAAATACGCCCCGTCCTCAGAGACGTCAACACGATTGACGCGGGGCGGAAGCCTAACCTGTGTAGGACAGCGACGGGAGGCATGGGCAGGATTTCCGGCGTCTTGTCGACGCCGTAGAGGCGTATGCATCAACTCTCAGCTATGTTTTGCACAGCAGTGGCGGCGGTCGTTGCACACGTCAAGACTTTGCCGGAGATAGCTGGCGAAACGGTGGAGGCTAAAATTGCCCTTTGGTCTCGGGCTTGAGGAAACTGAGATCCCCACCTGAAGACGGGGCACTATTAATAAGCTTAGAATTTTTATACCTGAACACAACAATATTATATATGGATATTGTATTTGACGCTTATAAGGCTGATCTGATTCGGTATGTACTGCGGCGTGGGCCCATGGCCCGCACCAAGCTCATGAAGCTACTGTTCCTCATCGACAGGGAGCTGTACCGGAGGTTCGGCTCTACGGTGTTCCGCTGGAAGATGTATAAATACGGCCCCTTCTCCCGCGAGGTGCTGGACGTCATCGACGACATGGAAGTATATGGCTCAGTGGTGGCTAAGGTGACCGACGACGCCATAATCTACGAACTCGCCTCAACCGCCCCCGTCGAGCTTCCGCAGGAGGTGAAGGAGGTAGCAGACCAGATCCTCGAGACGTGGGCGCACAAAAGCCTCGACGACCTCCTCACATATGTTTACAACCTAGAGGAGGTGAGGGAGGCATGGCCGGGGAAGCCGCTGTTGCGGTAGGACTCGGCGCCTTTGTGGAGGAGTACTGGACGCAACGCGTCAACGAACTCATCCAACTGTACCGAAGGTTGCAGGAGCTCAGGCGGAGGATACTGCAGGAGGTCGAGGAGAAAACGGGGGAGGACGTTGCGGAAATAGTCTCCAACATCGCTACGGCAATGCGGCGGTACGCGCCGGAGATAGAGGAGGCCCTGGCGGAGCTCAGGCGGCTAGGCGCAGACCCCGTGAAGGCCAGCCTCGAAAGCGCCGTGGAGGAGTACGCCGAAGTTCTGCGGCTAGACATACCGGTCGGCGGAGGCAAAACTCTAGAGGACCTCCTCTACGAAAGCCGGGACGAGGTCTTGGGCAAGCTCCACGAGATAATGATGGCGCTGTACATGGAATACGTAGAGATAAACGAGACGTGCGACCGCGGGTGCCCGCCTGAGGCGGCACAGAAGCTGGAAAAACTAGCGACGCTGGAGCTAGCCACGTACATAATCTACAAGCTGTTCCAAAAACAGAAGATAAACAAGAAAACCGCCGTTGCAGCGCTTGAGGAAATAGTGAACGAAATCCTCTCTTGATTAATTCTAGACTATAGACGCCAAGCCGCCTGCTGTCCATTGCATATAAGTTGGCATGGGCTCGTCGTGAAGAGCCGCAATGATACGCAGAAGGTTAAGGCTGAAACGCCGCGCCGGGGCTAGAGAAGGGGCTATACCCATGGCGCCGAGACCTAACGGTTTTGAGACATAGCCTCGGGGAAGGCCCAGCCACGGGAAGCGCCGCTAGAAGTGGAGATAGTACAGCTTCAACAATGCCAGCTTGCAACCTTCGCTGTTTAAGTCGACGCAGTTCTCGTAGACGGCGCGGAAAAGCCGCCGAGTTAGGGGTCTCTTAGACTTCGCGGAGCCCCACAGGCCGTGTAGTCTAACCGCATCGACCCTCCCCTCCACAGTAGCCAGCAACGTGAAGGCAAGCTGTGCCGCAGGTAATATGGGCGTCAGGACTTCCACAAGCGTTTTGCCGTCCGCAACCTCTAACAGGGGATGCACTTCCAGCACCTTCCTCTCTATTTTCGATTTCAACCTCTTTACGGCTTTTTGATCACCTGCGGCGGCCGCCACGGTGTCGACACACTCTTTTCTAGCTTTCGATGAGACTTTAACGCCTTTGTCTTCACGTAATTTGGCGCATTCTTCAGAAGCTTCGTCTCTCTGCAAGCGGCCGGTCAGCATCAACAAAGCCGGTCGACGCTTCCGTGAAAGCCGCGGCTTAAACACTTTCACAACCTCTTCTAGTTTCGCCCCCTCCCCCACGTCGAAGAGCTTAAGCATAAGCCGAGTATTCACAGAGACCTCCTGGTCGTGGTCCAGCAACCACCGCCACTCTTTCAACAACTCCTCCGCCCTCTCCCTATCGCCGGAGGCCGCCAAGTAGACCAGATAGTCGCTAAGTGTGAGGGTAGCCGCTTTTAAATACTCGGCAGTCAGTGTAGGGTGTTTTCCCGCCTCCTCCCACAGCTTCTGGAAGCCTTCAGCTCTTTTGAGAAGATCTTTCCAGCTCTTTGCGGCGAGGACGCGGGCCCTAAGAGCCCAACCGTGGGCGATGAGGTAGCTATCCCAATGCTTCAGCTTGCTACTTATCTCCGCCGCCTTTTCGAACTCTTCTGCCGTCTCTTCTAGCTTCTCCGCGTCTAACTCGCCTTTCTCGTCAATGGCGTGACTCAGCTTGTAGCGGGCCAGCACATACGTGAACCAACCCTTCAAATCCTCGACCACTTCCCCGACGCCGCCTGTGACGTTACGCGCTGTTACCCAATTGGCGAAGTCCTCGTTTTTAATTTTTCTCAACTCTTCTGGATGAGCCGCCGCCTCCTCAAGCGCGCTCCTCATTGCTTCAGCCTCTTTTACGAGGTCGCCGCAGTACTTCTGCACAAGCGGCGCCAATCTGCCGCCACGTAGCGCCGCGGCCAGCACATACACCTTGGCTATGGTATCAAACAAGCATTGCGCCGAGAGGCAGCTCTCCGGCGCCGTCGTGCCATCGCGCCCTTTAATCTTGCTGTATAGCTCACACATATCAGCCACAGCCTCCTCCCAGCGATCCTTGATGTATGTCGAGTGTTTTATCAGCAGGTTTGAGTAGGCGCGGATAGCCTCCACCAGAAGCCAGAGGCGACCTGTCTCAGTGAGGCGGTCTTTGAATTGTTGCAAGGCGTCGTAGATGTACTCCACGGTTACTCGACTCGGCATCTTAGGCTCCGAGGCGGCGGCCAGCAGATGGATATATCTATGCGGCGCCTTTTCGCCCAGAGGCCGCAACGCCGCCAAAATCGGTAACACAGACGCTGAATGGGCCACCCGTTGCACCGCGGCAGACGCCGCGTGTACTAGCAGGTCAGCCGTCTTCTCATCTACCTCACCCTCAGCCACTAACGCCGCCAGACCCAAGGCGTAGAAGGCCTCGTGGAGGTTTATACCTCTCCTCCTCCACCGCTTCATCAGCTCCTCTGCTGTTTTCCTTGCGCCTCTTATGATGTCAGCGTCTACGTAGGAGGTAAGGACGCCTAGCTTTTTTCTGATTCTTACAATCTGCGAAAGGGCTTTAACATAATACGGCAACTCGACTATAAATATTGAAAGCGGCGGTATCACGTCGTCTGTCGTCAAGTACGCATCCACTGCACAGGGTTTCAAGGCGTCTCCCAAAGTCTCTGCATCGTCCTCCGGCGGCTTCGTCGTAGACAACACGAAATATCCAGCTAGCACGTGGCCAGCGATGAAGGCTATCCTGCGCCAACAACTCTTGACCTCGCTGCTCTTGAAAACAGCGGCGAGCCTCCTGGCGACGAAGGCTAGCAGGGCTACCAACAATCTTCGGCGCTCCTTTGGGACGCCTTCTTTTAATACCTCGTCGCGGGCCCAGTTCAGCGCCTTGATTAAGTCGCCTAAGGCCTCTTCGTATTGCTTCCTTGCCTCTTCGCCGTTTAGGCCGGCTAGGTCTCTCAGCGTCTCCTCCACGAGGTCTTCGTGCCACTGGGCGAGCCATTTGGCTATTGGCTGGAGGCCTGCCTTCAGCAGGTCCCACTGGGGTTTGGTGAATTTCTCTATCTCCTCGGGCTGGTAAAAGACGATCTCGTCCTTGGCCTGCGTAATATACGTCACGCCCTTCGGCACCGGGCCGAACACGGCGTGGAGAAGGAGCGGCGCGGCGACTCTATACATAAGCTTCACCCTCTCCTCCTCGCTACTGCGCCACAACAACACGTCGCGGATGTAGCGAGCGAGAAAGAGTTTCGGCTTCTGCTTAACCTCCTCTACAGCTCTCTCCACGTCGCCTGCATCGCACCCGTGTCCTCTCAGCCAGAAGCCGGCGTATTTGGCCACCAGCGTATATCCGCCGTCTAACTGCGCTATCTTCTCCGCCAGCTTGCTGTAGTCGCCCTCGCATGAGGAGTACGTCTTTATCACAGAGTGAAGAAACTGCAAATCGTCCAGCTTAATCTCCAGCACCGCGTTTTTAAACGCCTCGGGCATCTTGTCCTTCACAACCTCATAGAGGTCGGTTGGCAGAACCACCAACAGCCTAATACCGCCCCCTCCACTCTGGAGGAAGTCTGCAAGCTCCTCCAAGGTCTCTATCACTTCCTCCGGCCTCTCTGTCTCCTCCATGTATTTATGCTTGTAGTACACCTCCAGCGGCGAGGGATCGTACAGCACCACCGTCTTTCTCTTGACGAAATCCAACGTCCTTTTCAACGTGAGCTCCTTCGCCGACTTCTTCACGCGCGTAGCCGCCTCAGCTTTGCCGTCGCTGAGCATTTTCCGCACGACGTAGGCGGCTAGGGTGGATTTTCCAATCCCCTTGGGCCCCACCAAAACGGCCACCCCGTCTCTCTCCAGCTTTTCCAGAACACGCCTCGCCTCCTCCTCGAAGCGGCCCCCGGCCACAAGGGGGAAGAGGCCCTCTTGGAGATCCACATAGGGCCTTTCGTTAAGCACCACGAAGTTCTCGTAGAGGCCGCCCAGCTCCACATCCTCTAGGAAAAGGACATCTAAGCCCCTCTTGGCGCTCTTCACCTCAACCCAAAGCCTGTCCGCCGCGTTTTTAAGGACCTTGACCTCCTCGGCGAGCTTCTGCACATCTGCCCCAGCCAAGGCGGCCAGAGCCTTCTCCACAGCCCCTCTATCTAAGCCAAGCGCTAAGGCGAGACGCGCCGCCAAGATGCACCTCAGCGCCTCATCCAGCTTCCCCAACCCAGCCACGAGCTTGATAAATTCGTTTCGACCCCCTCTAGAAAAGAGAAGTGCGGTCAACACCTCCGTGAGTATCGAGGCGGCCATCCCGGCCCCAGGCGCCGCGGCGTCTATAAGCCGCTCAGCCACCTCCTTCGCTTGGCCGAGGAGGCTCTCCAAGGCGGATTCCGCCGTCTTGCGGAGGCGGCCTACGGCTATGTCTAGCTCCTCCGCCAGCTCCTTGTAGAGCTTTAGCTGCCGCCTCACGTAGTCCTCCCCCTTCTCGGCCAGCGCCTTGGCGAGGCCGGGCGGCAGGTAGGAAAGGCCAAACCACTTAAACTCAACCCCCACCTCCTCCATGACTGCGCGTAGACTCTTCGCCTCTTCGTACTCCGCGTCGGGCGGGATACGGAAGAGGTAGAGAGACCACCCGTCGTACTTCTTCTTCAGATGCTCCACGAAATCCCTCGGAAGCTTGTCAAAGGCCTCGAGAAACCCCGCGCCACTTATGCCGTCCAGCTCCCTCTTCACCTCATCGCCCCGCACGTACCTGCCCAGTACACGCTTGCGGAGCCGCTGAAGCAAACCCTCCTCCCGCGTCTCCTCCGCCTCAGGCGCCAAGCCCGCAGTCTCCTCAGCCGTCTCAACGCCGCGAGGCTCAAGAAACTGTTTGATGAAGGTGGTCTTCCCGGCGCAGGGCGGCCCCACCACGACCACCTTCGCCCCGCCCTCCGCCGCCTTCTCGGCCCTAAGCTTGTAGAGACTGCCGAAGAGCAAGACCATAAAACTGCGTGGAGAGTCGATAAAAAGCTTACGCTAACGGACGGTCCCCAGCTACTTGCGGCTTCGGCGTTTTCGCCTCGCTGGGGAAGACGTCTCTAACCGGGGAGTAAAATGCCTACATGCGTCCCGTCTTCAGAGACGTCGGGCTGATTGGCGCGGCTGAGCCCTTTGGCGTTGCACCTCTGTACGGCGCCGGAAAGATCGCTGTGGCTAGGACGCTTTCTGTGTCGCGTACACAGCCATCAAAATTGCTGTCTGCAAAGAGGCAGGAGTTTTTCTACGAGTTCTTCCAGGGTTTTCGTCTCTACGAAGGGTCGTCCGCAACTGTAGCCTTCGGCGAAGCTCACCGCCACTGTGCGGCCTTTGCTGAGCTCTGCGTAGATCTTAGTCGCGGCGGAGGTTTGTGGAAGCATCTGCCAGTTTACGCAGTACACAGCCTTTCTGCCCATCCTCTCCCTCACGCAGTTGAGAAGTTCGGCAACAGCCCTCGGGCCGACCTTAGGCGCGCCCTTGCCCTCGGCTTCAGGCACTACCGAGGAGACACCTCTCCAGCTCGCCCCTCAAAAGAGCCTCCGCGAGGCTTGCAAGTTCTTCGATACGCTTAAGGGTGGGGAAGGGGTAGCCGAATAAGAAGTAGCGGTGGTATAGCTCTTTCCACTTCTCAACAACTCTGTCGCGGCACAGCCGCAACATCTCGAGGGGGTGTTTCCTCCAGAGGTAGGTGCCGTCCCACCTAAACATTCTCTGATCTGCGCAGTCTAACATACAGTGGAGCACAGCCGCCTTTAGATGCTCTTCGTTGAGTCTGCCGTATTGCCTAAGGATCTCGTATAGGAGATCCACGCCGTGTAGCGCGGCCACGCTGAGACCCAACCCACCGGCGGCCGTAATAGGCGATGCGAGCAAGCCGCACACGGCGTCGTGACCCCCCGCCCCCTCCTCCCTCAAAACCTCGTCAAGTTCCCTATCGATAAGCCTATCCACAAAACGCGCCACAGCCCCAGAAATACCCAGAAGCTCTGCGCAACGCACATGACAACGCCAAGAAGTCACATATACCCGCACTGAATAAAATTTAACGTTACACAGCGAGCTATCACATACCGCCAAGGGTCCTTGGCCGGGGCGTTACGCGTGGCGGTTGAGGCGCCGTATGAGCGGCTCCTCAGTTGGCAGTAAGCCTACGAGGTCCATGAGACGTTGCCGTAACCTAAGCCGCTTGGATATCTGGACGAGCTTCCGGGGCCTTGAGAGATGGGAGATCCTACGTAGCTGAGGTTGGGAAAGCCTTTATTGATCCCCGCAACCGCTATCGGTCTCACAGTTTTTAGATGCCGAGGCGTCAACAGGAGGACCAGAGGGCTGGAGAAGGGCCTTCCTTATGGCCTCTAGGAGTTCTAGGCCGAACCTCTCGGCGTGTTGCGCCGCCAGTCTCTCCGCCTCTTCACGTTCTTCGCCGGGATCATGCACCAAGGAGTTACGGATTCTAGGCAAGCTAAACTTCTCGTTGATTTTGTAGGTTATGCCGAAGTCTTTGCAGAACTGTTTAGCCCACTCCTTGTTGCACCGTCTCCCGTACCCAAGCGCGGCGGCTAGAAGCTCAAACGCGATGTAGTATTTGAGGAACTTGTCCAGAGGGTCGTCGTCTACGTCGCCAGCTATCCACCACTTAAGCACCCTTATGAATTTCTTCGACTCCGGCTTGTCTCTAATCGTAGTTAAAAGTCGCATGTACATAGCCACCAATTCTTTCCAATTCATAGTATACGATGCCGCTTTGGCCTGGTCATATATGAGAGCTACATCTTTCGCCTCTATCACCTGTCTATCCCCCTCACGCCGTTGGCTAGCTTGGTTCACGTTTATCTGTTCAACAGAAAAGGCTCTCCCGAATACGAGGGTTAGGGCCGAGGCGACAACCTCAGCCAGCTCACGTCCTTTTTGCTTCGCTCCCTCTCTATTCTCAGCGTGTACAGTCGCAGTTCCGTGGACAATGTCGCCGTCAACTCTCAACCTAACGCCGCAACACTCCAACTCATCCCGCAGAGGAAAACCTACGGCGCATCTAAGCAAAAAGTTTACTTCAAAGCGTTCCATACCTCAGCTTCTGTGGTATTTATAATACTCGTCGGCCTCTCAATTAACCCACAGTCGTCGAGAACTATGGCGGTCTCCACCTTGGCGAGCATCTGGCAGACAATATGTTTGAGTTTTTTTGGCGTAATCGCGCCGGCAGTGCGTTTGTTTCAGTTTTCAACGCACTCGGTTTGTGGAGTGATCTGAGACGCTTGACGAGCCGGCGTTGCATGACGGCGAGACGATCACTGTAATTGAGAGCTGGCGACGGAATTACCTCCGGCGGGACTCTTCTTTATCGCCGTCGCTTGATGAGGTTGAGGCGATGAACGCTATCACCCCAACTACGGCGGCGATGAGTAGCAATGGCTTCCACGGAATTAGGGTGGCTGGTTTCGGCGGCTTTTGCGCACTCTCTATTGGCTTCGCTACTTTATGGGGGATGTTGTGTCTCTTTAGTATCTCCAAGAGGTAATGGTCGTAGGGGTAGGAGCCGTAGACTAGATGTTCTAGGTATTCCCGCGACACCTCAATCTCGGCATCGAGAGTTCCATCTTGGTAGCCTCTGACGTGAACCTCATATGTGTCGTCTAGCGGCTTTACAAGGCCGAAGACCTGCCCCGGCTTCCAAACCTGCAACAGGGTATCCCTAAATCCCTCTTTGACAAGTACATCTTTGACGCAATCCAAACACGGAACCCATACACGGCCGCTCATGTAGAAATATGAGATGCTATGTAGTTAAAAAACCTATCGAGGCGATTTGTTATCAAGTGTCTACTTGTACATTGTTCACGGAGTTATTTGCATCTCGGGGGCCGCTTGAGAACTTTCTCACAGCCTGGGGGGATTTCGTGGAGAGGCGTTCTTAGCTTGTGGTCGAGGTGGAGACTCTCTACGGCACAGTCACGGTGGTTCACAAGGTTGTGGAGACCGTGGAGAGGGCTGGGGGCGGAAGATGTGGATCGTGGTGCCTAACCCACAGGCGGTCATCTACCTGCCGCTGTTGCTGAAGACCCGGAGGGAGCTGAGGAAAGAACACGACGTAGAGTTCTACACGCTTGACGTCACAAGCCGCGGCCTCGTCCGGCTCACCGACGTCGCGACGATGCTGGTGAAGAAATGTAAAGAGACGACGGAAGGCGCCGAGGAGACCAAGCGACACGCCGCTACACCTCCCACAACAAAAGACTCAGACACCCTGACACACAGCCTACACAGACGGCGACAAATACGTATCTAACTTGCCGGCCCCGCCCACTTCCAAAAGGAATAGGTACTTGAGATTGCCAGCGGCATTGAGTACAAATACAACGAAGGAAATACGGCTTCGTCAACAACTTAACAAGCGGTGGCATTCGCTCATACGCTCTCGCCTTAAACATTTGAGACAGGTGTTGAATAACTGAGGAAGAGCCCAGAGAGGGAAGAAGCTGGCCAAGATGCTAGTCCAAACCGCAAGGTGGCGAGAGGGAGAGGTTGTCTAGGTCTGGAAGACTAGCGTAAATACGCCGCCTAGAGAGATTACGTCGCCTGGGTTTAGTTTGACTTCGCCGGCGCCTCTGATGTCGCGGTCGTTGACATATGTGCCGTATTGACTACCCAAATCCTCAATATACCAGCCATCAGTTTTCCTCCTAATAACTGCGTGAGCTTCTGAGATGCGGTTAAGCCGTGGGGCGTTAGGAAAAATCGAGGCAACCCAAGACCTACCCAAAACGGCGTCGCCTCTCAACTCCACCCGCGAACCATCGGGCAAGACGAGAAACGCCACAGAGACAAACACAGGCGGCGGAGGCGGCGGAGCTAGATGCGTAGGCGTCGTTGAGGTCGGCCTAGACGCAACAGAGAGGAAACGAAGCGCGGAGGAGGTGTAGAGGTAGGCGACGTTGATAAGCCACCCATGCCAACGTGCAGCTTGCTTAAACTCCTCTATGCCAGTCACCTCTCCAAGCTCCTCGAAGGCGGCTTTATAAAATTTTGCCCTGAAATATTCGGCCGCCAGAAGTGCCGGGATTAAGAGCAATAGAAACAAGAGAATCTGAAAAGCTGAAAGTAAAACTAGTTCATAGTGATGCAAGATCTTGATTAACTGTTCCGGAGATAGCGAAGACGGTAGCGAAGACAAGTCAATGGAGAAGATGTCTTTGAGGACTGTTTTGGTCGTCACAATGATTAAAAGAGATAAGGCGTAACTCGCTACCTGAATGTATGCACCGTTTCTAACGTTGTGCCATATTTTGGGTCTGTGAAGTATCTCGCTGATTTTCTTGAATGAAATAAGCGAAGCCAGAACCAGCGATACTTCTATTACGACTAGAAGCACTGCGAAAAAGTAAAGTGGGTCTGTGGATATGCCAATAAAGTCCCCAAAGACATACATCCCAACTACCGCAATCAGCACTATGTCTATAATGAAAACCGCCAGGTAGATGTGGGAGGCGGGCTCTGCCGCCCAAGCCAAATCGTTGCGAGTCGCGATAGACATCAGGTACATAAATTGTTGATAGTTTAAAGGTATGCGTCTTGTTGTCTTGGTGGTTCTTTTTGTCGCGTTGGGCTGGGGCGTTACGGTTTCTGCGTCTTGGCATGGTAGCTTTAGTGGGGTTTCTGTCTCTTTGTGGTATGTGGCAGATGTAGACGTCGTCTCTTCAAAATCTGGCGTGTGGTGGCCGGGGGAAGAGGTGGAGGTGCATTACATAGCTAAAAACGGGCGGTTGGAC
>WYEI01000178.1 GCA_009903905.1 Pyrobaculum sp.
CTGCCTCGCCACCGCCGAGAAAAACCTCCAAATCACGGCTCACCTACAGGCCGTATTAAAACCACATGGTTTAAGATACTTAATACCTGAAAATTTCCATGGACCTCGAGGAGCTGAGCCGCGAAATCCTTACATGCGCCAAATGCCCCCTCCACAGACACCGGAAAAACGCCGTGCCGGGGGAGGGCTCCATGAAGCTGGGGATTATGATAGTGGGGGAGGCGCCGGGGGCCTCTGAAGACGAGGCGGGGCGGCCCTTCGTCGGGGCCGCCGGACAGCTTCTCACGGAGGCCTTGGCGCGGCTAGGCGTCTCCAGGGGGGATGTGTACATAACCAACGTGGTGAAGTGCAGGCCGCCTAACAACAGAACGCCGACGCGGGAGGAGGTAGAGGCCTGCCTCCCCTACCTCCTCCGCCAAATTGCCTTGTTGAGGCCGAGGAGGATCATCGCATTGGGCCTCGTCGGCGCGCGGACCCTCCTCTCGCTTATGGGGAAGAGGGTGCAGAAGATGGGGGAGGTGAGGGGGAAGTGCTTCCGAGGCCGCATCGCGGGCGTTGAGGCGGAGGTTTGCACAACGTATCACCCCGCCGCCGTGTTGAGGAATCCTAAGCTTAGGGATGTGTTTGTCGGCGATTTGGCGGCGTTTGTCGGCGGCGGGTTGGAGCGGTATTTCTAAATTTATATTGGGGTTTCTACTCGTGGCTTTTAACTGCTTTAGGCGCGGTTGCGACGCGGCTGACCACCTGAAGGAGTTTGAGTACTGCAACAGCAATTTCGGCATCGACAGGGTCAGGAAGGCGCTGGTTGAGCTATCTCCGGAGCACATGGCCGTGTTGCAGAGGATTAGGCTGAACTGGCTCAACACCAAGAACCCCGTGTATATGTTTCTGTCGGGAAGCGTCGTGGTGAACTGCGTCTGGGGGGACGAGACCTTGTGTAAGCATCTGGAGGCGATAAGGTCGGCGGGGGCCGCGGAGAGGGCGGGCGCCGCCTACTACCTCCCCTACACCCTGCTGTCTGACGAGGTGGTGGAGAACCTGCCCCTGCCGGAGGTGGCCGAGGAGGAGTATGAAATAAAGAAGTTCTACGTGGTTAGTCTGCGGGGCGTCGCCGGGGAGGCAGACGCTGTGGAGGCGTTGGCGAAGTTTTTCGAGGTTGCACCTGTGTTTTTGGGGCGTCGGACCATCAAGGTGGTGAGGCGTGTCCCACACATCATGCAGTTAGCCAACAGATACACAGACAGGATAGACATATTGCTGAAATTGGCAGACGGCTCCTTGACTGGGGTGGGCTATGTAGACGTGACCAAGACCTACCACCTGGGCTTCTCCATGGCTAAGAGCTTCCTCCTCTATGGGCTTGACCGCGTGGTGGTGCTACACCCCTACGTAGACCAGGGCTTCCACAGAGAGGTGGCGAATAGGCTTAAAAACAGGTGGGACATCTCCGAGGTGGGCTACGCCGTGGTGAACCCGATGGAGGAGGAGTTATATTTCTACAAACTGCCACGGGTAAACCGCTACTTGAAGATGAGCATCTCCGCGCAGAAATACTCCTCTTTGATTAGGAGCTACATTGAGTCTCTATGAGGACCTTCGAGAGGAGCTACTCCCTCCTGCTGGGCAGATCCGGCAGGAGGCTTGCTGTGTACGCCACCACGTTGCTGATGGTCCTCGCGTTGGTGAAGACCTTGACGTATCCAACCGCCGTGTTGTACTACCTGGCGTTTGGCGGGCTTCTCTTCACTACGTTGTTTGTGGTGGATCGGAGGGTGGTTAACCCCCGTAGGTCTTACTACGTGGCGGTGGTGTCCGCTCTGGTTATCGCCTTCTTTGACGTGGCGTTTCAGAAGCCGCCTCTCACCTTTGCGCTGGTCGGCGCCTTGACAACTGCCTTGGTGGCCATGGCGCTTAGGTGCAGAGGCTTCGCCTACCTATTGCCCATACTCCTGTCAGCCGCTACATATTACGTCCTCGGGCAACCGCATCTGGCGCTACTTTCTGTTCTGTATGCGGTAGTTATGTACGGCCTCAAGCCGGCTATAAACAAAATGGCGGGGGGCCTAGACGCCATGTGTATGCTCTCCAGTTTTCTATATGCCGTATTTGCGGAAGACGACGTGATTGAGGACGCGTTTAGGGAGCTGGGCAAGGCGGAGAGGGTGCCGCTACATGTGTATGTAGTGGGCGGGCGCCACGTGGTGGTGGTTTCAGACTTCCACCCAGGCCCCTTTAGACACATAGGTGGGGGCCAGCTGGTGGATCTGCTTAACCGCGAGGTGGAGGCCTTGGGCTTCCGCTTCACCTTCCTCCATGGGGTCGGAAGCCACGAACGTGACCCCGTCGATAGGGGGTCTGTGTTGAAGATAGTGGAGGCTGTGAAGACGGCTGTGTTGTCTACGCTAGATGGAAAGCCGCCTGCCGGCGTCCAGCCCCGGGAGGCGGCCCTGGGCGACGTCAAGATTACGGGGTTCAGCCTCGGCGCGGCGCCGCATCTCGCCGTGGTCAGCAGGTTGCGCTCGGCGTCGGACGACATCCCGACGTGGGTCGCCAGGAGGGTGGACGCAGGGGCCTACATACTTGTGGATGCTCAGAACAAGTTCGACGGGCCTGTGCGCTGGGGCGAGGAGGACGTGAAGGCGCTTTCGGAGGGGGTGGCGGCTCTACACGAGGCGCCTCTGTGCAGGTCCTTCTCCGTGGGCGTGGGGAAGGTAGACGCCGGACACCTGGACCCGTTGGGGTTTGAGATAGGTCCGGCGGGCATCTCCGCCGTTGTTAACGAATGCGACGGCGTGAGGGGGTTGCTGGTGGTGTTTGACGGCAACAACCTAGACGCCGGGCTCTACGAGAAGGTAGTGAGCCGATACAAGGGAAGGGGGTTCCGCGTGGTGGAGGTGGCGACCACCGACACTCACAGAGCCACAGGCGTGGGGCTCGGCCGGGGCTATAGAATCGTGGGGGAGCGGATAGACCACGGCCGCATATTGGAAGCCGTTGACAGGGCCGTGGCGGAGGCCGAGAAAACGCTCGGCGCGCATCCCGTCTCTTACCGGCGGATGGAGGTAGATGCCGTGGTGCTGGGGGAGGAGGGGTTCCAGAGGATCCAGCACGCCGTGCGGATGTACAAGAAGATGGGGGGCCTCACAGCGGTGGCGGTGTTTCTGGCGCCCGTTTTGCTGGTTCTGCTTTTTGCATAAGGTTTATATATTAATACCGCTGGGCGGTCATGTCTCATAAATCCCCGACTTCGGAGGCGGTTCTGGAGTACCTCGAGTCCATGATAGAGCGGCTGGAGCAGTGGGTGAAAGAACAGGAGAGGCAGATAAGGGAGCTTGAGACGCATGGAGACGCCATGAAAGCCGCCGACCGGCTGGAGCTCCTCTACTCGGCCCAAGCCATGCTGGGCTACATAGCGAGGGTGTTGAAGGACTTCGAGTCGTGGCTCAGCAACCCTGTGGTGACATCGGTGATGCCCGAAGACATGCTTAGGCGCCTTGAGACCATGTTGCGGGAGGTCGCCATCAAGTTCATCCAGGTGGACGTAGCGCACACCTCTGAGTATAGAGACCTCCTAACTAAGTTCGCGAAGGAGGGCAAGGTGCCCAGCGTCTTGATGCTGTACATCCAGCAGAAGCCCCAGATGCCCCCGAGGAGGAGAGGCGAAGAGGGCGAGACTCCCCGTTTCTTCTAAGGCGGCTTGTATATATCTAGGCGCACCTTGTAGACCCCCGGGGCGTAGTCCCTCACCACCCTCCTGTCTACGATTTGGCAGTCTGGGCACAGCTTTTTCGCCACTTCCTCAGCGTCTCTAAAGGGGTCCTCCTCCCGCCCCAGGTGGTAGAAGTGAACCACGCCGCCCCCCTCTAGGCAGTCAAAGGCCAGGGGGAGGTATCTGTAGGCGCCCAGCGGCAGGGTCATCAACACTCTATCGAATTTTTTCCTGAGAAGCGGAGCCACCGCAACGACGTCTCCGTGTACAGCCACGGCGTTTCTTATCTTGTTTAGCTTGAAGTTCTCAACCATGTATTTGAAGCCCCAGGGGTTGAGCTCCACCGCCACTATTATCCTAGGCCTCGCCAGCTTTGCCATAGCGACCGCGTAGGGAGCTACGCCGGCGAAGAGGTACAGCACCCTCTCGCCCTCCCCCACCCTGCTGGCGACGTCTAGCCTGTCTGTCTGGTCCCGCGAGGAGAAGTACACCTTAGTTGGATCTACCTTGATGAGGTAGCCGTGTTCCTTGTGGAGAACCTCGGTGGGCCCCTCTATCAAGACCTCGAAGTTGTAAAGCCTGTAGTCGCCGCTACGCGCGCCCAGCCTCCTCAGCACTGCCTTGACATGTTTATTCATGGCCGCGATCGCCCTCGCGATCTCGTGTTTATACGGCTCCAGCTCCGCCGGAATCTCCACAATGGCAACCGCGCCAGCTCTAGACCCCACTATCTCAAACGAGGAAGGCACCTTCTCCACCAGCCCCGGCGGTACCACACCCTCAAGACGGCGCTTAAGCGCCACTGGAGGTGGTGATTGCATTTATAAAAATCTGCCCCTGACCCACTCCTCACAGCTCGGCTTGGTAAGTTCTCGTCATCGTGTGGCGTTTGTTGCTGAGGTTAAAATTATTGCCACCATTAAAAATATATATTTCAGGCCCTTTCTTTTCCGTGTCTTCAAAGAAGAAGAAACCGGATGCTGAGGTGGCCCAAGCTACTGTGGAGGTGAACCCCGAGCTAGATGTAGAGGAGCTTGAGGGCATCGGCAGGGTCACGGGGGCGAAGCTGAAGGAGAAGGGGTACTACACCGTACGCGACGTCGCCTTCGCCTCGGCGAAGGAGCTGGCAGAAATAATCGGCAACGAGGAGCGTGCGGCGCAGATCATAGAGGCGGCGAGGAAGATGCTGGGGCTCCACTCCTTCATATCCGCGCTGGAGGTGTACGAGAGGAGGAAGAAGATCAGGCGCATCTCAACCGGCGTGAGGGCCCTGGACGAGTTGCTGGGCGGCGGCATAGAGACCAGGGCCGTTACGGAGATAGCCGGCGAGTTCGGCTCCGGCAAGACCCAGCTGTGTCACCAGCTGGCCGTGATGGTGCAACTCCCCGAGGAGCGGGGCGGGCTGGAGGCGAAGGCCATATACATAGATACAGAAAACACCTTCAGGCCGGAGCGCATTATGCAGATAGCCAGGGCAAGGGGCCTCGACCCAGATCAATCCCTTCACAACATATTCTACGCCAGGGCTTACAGCTCGGACCACCAGATGATTCTGGTGGAGCAGGCTAAGCAGATAATTAAGCAACACAACGTGGCGTTGCTAGTCGTGGACTCCGTGATTGCCCACTTCCGCTCTGAGTTCCCCGGACGGGAGAACCTGGCAGAGAGGCAACAGAAGCTGAATAAACACGTGGCGGATCTCCTGAGGCTCGCCGATGCGTATGACGTCGCCGTCGTCATCACGAACCAAGTGATGGCGCAACCGGACGTCTTCTTTGGCAACCCGCTGAGGCCGGCGGGCGGCAACATCCTCGCCCACGGCGCCACCTACCGCGTATGGCTACGCAAAAGCAAGGAGAACATCCGCATCGCCAAGATCTTCGACTCGCCGTATCACCCCGAGGGCGAGGTCTCGTTCAGGATCACAGAGGAGGGGGTCGTCGATTAGCGGAATATCAACATCAACCAGTTGTATATCGGCAGGTACTTGAAGTTCGCAGTGGCGAAGTCCCAGAAGGACCTGTATTTTTCATACAGCGGGTGCGACGACAGCTGAGTAACCAGCCTCAGCGCCTCGGATGAGAGACCAGCCACGGCGAGACTCGCGGAGACATCCACCGCGAAGGTCCTGACGACGGTGTAGATCAACGTCTCGCCCTCCACCACTTCCACGCGCGCCCTATCCAGGAGGAGGCTCGGATCCACCTTGGCCACTAGGGCATCTGCCAGGCGGTTCAGCAGAGCCAGAGACAGCTCATACGCGAGCTCGTCTTGCTTAACCTCGGGCGGGATCGCCCAGACCTCCATCAGCTGGGGGTCCGTCAGGGCGTGTGCCACGGCCACCTCCCGCAACAACTTATATCTGTCCAGCGGTAGCGATACCTTAAGGGTATGGACGTCGCCAACCTCAAACCTCGTCTCATCTCCGCCAACAACGACGAGGTCTATCGGCGGAGGGCCCAGCGACTCCACGAGCTCCCTCACCCTACGCAACGTCTCTTCGTCGATTTCGCCCAGCACCACGAGCTCCATGGGCACGCCTCTTTTAACGCTTAAAAATGGATAGCCAAGACAGTAGTATGTCGGTCCCGCGGTTTGACGTGATTCTGACCGCCGACAGATCCATGATGTCTAACTACCACCGCAAGGAGTTTCTGGGGTTCGGCACGACGGGCCCTATTTTTGTAGAGCTCCCCTTCGGCCTCTCGGAGAGGTTTCACTCTTTTCTTTTCGCCCCTAAGCTCAAGACAGACAGGTGGGGCAGGCCTGTGGAGGCTCCCTACGGCATGAGGAAGATCGAGGCTAAGCTACTCGACGCGGGCATAAACGCCGCCGTGATAGACCCAGACCACGTCCACAAATACATCCCGCACGCCAAGGTGCTCATGTTAAGCCACCATGACTACTTCGGCCTCAACCCGCCGAGTAGCACCTGGAGCGTGATAGTCGGCAAGGAGCCCATGAACGCCCTCTTCTTCCGGCGCTTCATGGAACGTGTAGCCCCCCTAGTCAGAGGCGCCAAGGCCAAAAACGGGCTGAAGGTCATAGTTGGGGGTCCCGCGGCGTGGCAGTGGCTCTACTTCCCCGAGCTGGTGGAGAGGTGGGGCATAGACACCGTATTCGACGGAGAGGGAGAGAAACTCATTGTCGACATCGTGAGACGCGCCCTAGACGGCGAGCCGCTTCCTAAATACGTCTACGTCGGCGTCCAGGAGGCGCCCAGCCTTGAGGAGATCGCCACAATAAAGTACCCAAGCATCAACGGGCTTGTAGAGATCGGAAGGGGGTGTCCAAGGGGCTGTGCCTTCTGCCCTGTGACTCTGAGGGCCTTGAGGTGGTACCCGTTGGAAAAAATCGAGCAGGAGTTAAAGGTCAACAAGGAGGCGGGCATAGTCGACGGGCTGTTGCATGCAGACGAGGTGCCGCTCTACGGCTCCACCGGCGTGGAGCCCAACCCGGAGAAGCTGATCGCGCTCCACAAACTAGCGAAGCGGTATTACAGAAGGATAAGCTGGAGCCACACCACTCTTGTGGCCGTGTATCACGGCGAGAGGAAGATGGGGAAGCTCTTCACCAAGCTGTCAGAGATAATACTAGACGAACACCAGGTCTGGTGGGGGGCCCAGATAGGCCTCGAGACCGGTTCCGTGCGCCTCGCCCGCAAGATAATGCCTGGCAAGGCCGCCCCCTACAAGATTGAGCAGTGGCACGACATAGTAGTGGAAGCCGCGGCAATTATGCACGAGATCCGCCTGATTCCCGCTATTACAATCATCGTAGGTCTCCCCGACGAACAGCCGGAGGACGTGGTGGAGACAATTGAGCTGATCGAGAGGCTCAGGCCCCACAGGAGCTTGATCGTGCCGCTGTTTTACGTACCCATGAGCCACGTGAGGAGCGAGAAGGCGGGCTGGCTGGACAAGGTAAACCTCTATCCTGAGCACATAGATTTGTTGAAGGTCGTGGCTAGGCACTCCATATACTGGGCTAAGGACATAGTAAACAAGTTCTACTTCAAGGGGCCGCAGTATGCGCTGGTGAAGCTACTAATGAACTACTTCATCGGCTACGTAGAGAAGCGGCTAAACAAGATAGAGGAGGATGTGGAGCGTTACAAGGAGACGCTCCGGCAGGCGAGGGCCGCCGCGAGGAAGGAGGTCCTCACCTTCGCCTCCTAGCCCGTCAACCTCTTCTTGATCTCGCTCCTCAGGTCCACCTCAACACCCACCTTTGCGAGCCCCAGCACCTTCGCCAGGAGGCAGACAAGGCCGCACTGCCTGCAACAACTCAGCGCCACCTCTTCTCCGCATTCCACCTCGCCCCCGCCGCAGATAAGGCTGTCTATGTATCCCCACGCCTTTTCTAGTAGCGGCGCCCGCGCCGTCTTTTTCTCAAACGCCACGGAGTTCGCAATGCCGTATACGTCGGTTATGTACAACACGGACTTTATCTTCAGCCTAGACGCGAGCGACGTCATACACGGCAGAGACCTCGGCTCAAGCGCGCCGCCGCAGAGCTCCACGACTTTTCTAAACTCCTCCAGAGCCGCATCATCCGCCTCCACATACGCCAGAAGGCCGCTTCTCCAGTCTATCAACGCCACTCCTCGGTGCACGGTTCTAGAAGAGAGCCTATATAAATAATAGATCAGCCGGCCCCCTTCTTTCACAACAGAACGTCTACGCTTCACACACGGCGCATAAGCCATCAGAGAACGAGACACGATGAGCCAGAGGGCCGAACGCGGTGGTGCCGCGTTGCTAGGACAATCTTTATAGATTGGTTTCTTTCAAGAGGCCATGACAACGGAGCTGTGCTTCGCCTGTACAGATCAAGGCTACGCGAGGCCCGTCACAACTGTTAAGTGCACGGTCTGCAGGAAGGAGGTGAACTGGAGAGATGTGGTGTCGCACTACATGGAGCACGGCAAGAAGAGTGGCAACGACGTGGTGTGTCCCATCTGCAACACTAAGGTCAAGAGCCAGGATTACAGACGCCACGTGAGGATGCATTTCGTGGCTAGGAGAGATACGTCCTATATATGCAGCGTCTGCGGCAGAGGCTTCATAACGCTGAGGTCGCTACTCGTCCACATAATGAAGACACACGAGTAATGGATCTTGTCCAGTTTTTTCTCCTCATCTGGCCTCCCTACGTCGCCAACGGCTCCGCGGTTTTTGCGGGGCGGCTAAGGCGGCGCCACCCCCTCGACTTCGGCCGGCGCTTCAGAGACGGGAGGCGGATCTTCGGCGACGGCAAGACCTTCGAGGGACTCGCCATAGGTATTGCCGCGGGGACGTTGCTGGGCTACGCCCCCAACCTGATACGCCCATACCTATCGCTGTTGGACGCGTTTATGTTGTCTCTCGCCGCGGTTCTTGGCGATCTTGCTGGCGCCTTTATTAAACGCCGTCTCTGCATGCCTAGGGGGTACCCGGCGTTTCCTCTTGACCAGCTAGACTTCGTACTCACAGCCCTCCTAGTCTTCAGCCTCTACAAAGATATCCCCCCCGAATACGTAGCCCTGGCGGCTGTGCTGACCCCCATCATACACCGCGGCACGAACTACGCCGCGTATCTCCTAGGCCTCAAGAAGGAGCCGTGGTAAGTTTTTAAAAAGCTCCTATCTGCTTCTTATGCACATCGTTGTCGGCGACCGGTCTACAGTGGCGCTTTTCAAGCTGATGGGGTTCGAGGGGAAGACCATAGAGGACCCCTCGGAGGCGTTGGAGTACCTCAGGAAAAACCTTGAGACATACGATGTGATCTTCGTGACGTCTAAAATCGCCAAGGCCATCAGGAAGGACCTAGACGAAATTAGGATAAGGAACCCGTGGAAGCTGGTTGTAGAGGTGCCCAGCGTCGAGGAGGGCATGGAGCGCGAAGTCAACTACCTACAGATCGTCAGACAGGTCCTAGGCGGGTAGCCCAAGCTGTAACGCGGATAATTTATAAAGACCGCCAATAGACGGCAATATGTCACTTTTCGAAGACCTAATTAATTCGAAGATCAGAGAACTTGAGGAGCTTAGGCAAAACCTCCCCGTAGACATCGAGAGCAAGATCAGGCGGGAGGTAGACGCCGCTCTCAGCAAGTTCTCGGCGCAGATAACCAATGTCGAGAGCGAGGTGACGCTTGAGAAGGAGCGTATACTCTACGACGCAGTTGTGGAGTCGCGGAGGAAGATAGCCGAGACGTATGAACAGCTTCTAAAGGATTTGATAGAGACTGTATACAACGAGGTGGACAAGGCGAGGGGGACTGAGAGATACATAAAATTCCTGACATCGCTTATAGAAAACGCCGTTAACTATGTACAGAGCAGAGATGTAATTATATACACATCTCCAAAAGACAGGGGTGTTGTAGAGACCGTAGCCAGGTCCCTCGGGCTCACCGGCATGGTGACTGAGAAGGACATACGCGGCGGGGTAATCGTCGCCGCAAGAGACGGGAGCGTCGCCGTCGACTATTCGCTGGAGACCCTTCTGGCGAATAAACTAGATGATTTAAAACACCTCCTCTACTCGGAGACGGTATGAGCGGGAAAATCGAATACATATCAGGGCCCGTCGTAAAGGCGGATCTGCCCGGCGCAAGGCTCTACGAGCTGGTCTTTGTCGGGGAAATCAAGCTGTTTGGCGAGGTGGTGAGGGTGCAGGGAGACAAGGCCTTTATCCAGGTGTATGAAGACACCACGGGTCTTAAGCCGGGGGAGCCGGTTGTGAGGAGTGGGGAGCCGCTGAGCGCGTGGCTGGGCCCCACTATAATAGGCAAGATCTACGACGGCGTCCAGAGACCGCTTAAGAACATAGAGGAGATTTCTAAGAACCCGTTCATCGCCCGCGGCATAGGTTACGACCAAGCGCCGCCCCTCGACTTGAAGGCGGAGTTTGACTTTAAACCCGCCGTTAAGCCCGGCGAGGAGGTGCATCCCGGCGACGTGATCGGCGACGTGAAGGAGACCGAGCTCATGACTCACTATATTTTGTATCCACCTCTGCCTGACCACACGCCCGGCGTGGTGGAGTGGGTGGCCGACGGCAAGTATAAGGTAGACGACGTAATTGCCAGGATCAAGACCAAGCGGGGCGTGGTGGAGGTAAAGATGTGGCACAAGTGGCCTGTGAGGAGGCCGAGGCCGTTTAGGGAGAAGCTACCGCCCGTGGAGCCGCTGATCACGGGCGTCCGCACAGTAGACACCATGTTTCCCATAGCCAGGGGCGGCACGGCGGCTGTGCCCGGGCCGTTCGGCTCCGGGAAGACTGTCATGATACGTACACTTTCTATGTTTGCCCAGAGCCGTTTCATCATACCGGTGCTCTGCGGCGAGCGCGGCAACGAGGCCGCCGACGCCCTGCAGGGCCTCCTCAAGCTGAAGGACCCCACCACCGGCAGGTCTCTCCTGGAGAGGACCACAATCATCGTTAACACGTCTAACATGCCTGTGGCGGCTAGAGAAGCTTCTGTCTACATGGGCACCACGTTGGGTGAGTACTTCCGCGACCAGGGATACGACGTGTTGGTGCTCGCCGACTCCACCTCGCGCTGGGCCGAGGCCATGCGCGAAGTGGCGTTGCGTATAGGCGAGATGCCGTCTGAAGAGGG
>WYEI01000161.1 GCA_009903905.1 Pyrobaculum sp.
TACATATATACGTCGCCGCTTCAGCGGGAAGAACAGACACCGTAGCGGCTGTTGATAACTGGGCCGTGGCGTAGTACGTTAAGCATTTGAACCTCGACGGGATTTTACTTCTGGATGCGCCGGGCTCGATGTCGCCCTGTGATTTTCAAACTACGCGGTTGCGAGCGGTTTCGCGAGTTCCATTATCTTCTGGTAGTGGTCTTTGGCCTTCACCGCCGCGCTTGCCAGTAGAACTCCCTTAGTGCCCAGCCTAAGCGCCGCCTCCACGTCTTCTCCCGACTCTATGCCGGCTCCCGTGATTACGGCCACGTCTGGGAAGTGTGTAGAGACGAGGCGCACCGTCTCCACAACCGTCTCCGGCTTGTACTTCGACACGGCCCTGCCGGTGCCTATCAGCTCCGGCGGCTCCACCGCCACGGCGTGTGGGCCCAGCGCTGCGGCGGCTAGGCTCGTCTTGGGATCCGGGGCACACGTCACCACGTCTAGGCCAGCCGCCTTCGCCCGGGCCACGAGCTTGGCTAGGTCGTTGAGCCTGAGGGGGGCCTCGCTGTGGTTCAGGATTACGCCGGAGGCGCCGGCGGCTTTGATGTTGTCCACGGCCACGTGGGAGGTATATGCGCCGGGTGCCTCCACGTCGGCCCCCTGGGCGTAGACCGGGATCTCCACCGACTGCGCCACCAGCGCCAGCTCGAGGTGGTTAGGCGCCACCGCTATGTTTACGCCGAGCTCTCTCGCCACCTTTTCGGCGGCTTTCGCCACCTCCACGGCCCTGCGCCCCGCGGCTTCGCCGTAGGCCTTGAAGTTTATCACCAGGATTGGTAGCTTCATGACGAACAGTTGGCCAGGTATTAAAAGGAAACGTGTTGAACCTGGTGTACCTAGGTCAACTTAACCTCTCTTGACGAGGGCGAGCAACGCCAAGACAGCCACCACCAGTAGGTAGATAAACAGCGGAACATGTTCGACGGCGAGTCTGCCGAACCCCTCAACGGGTGACCACAAAGTGCGGGACACTCTGCCGGCGTTGAAGGCCGCAAATAGGAGAAGTGCGGCGTAGACGCCGCGGCTCGGTCTCCGCATCACCGCCCAGGCAAACGCCCCGTAAGCCACGGCCAGCACCACGTTTTCAGCCACCAAGAGAGGGGGGAGACCCACGAAGTTTATGCCGAGGTACCCCACCGCGAGTAACAAGAGGAGTGCGGCTAGGATCTTTTCCATGGGGGAAGAGAAATGAGCTGAAGTTAAGTTTTTTGTAGAAGTTTTTTCAGCACGTAGGGCAGGATGCCGCCGTGTTTGATGTACTCCACCTCCGCCCAGGTGTATATGGCGAGTTTTGCCTTCACCTCGTGGACGCGCCCGTCTTTCCTGTGTATCTTAATTGTCACCTCCTTCCCCGGCGCCAACCCCTCCGAAAGCCCCACTATGTCGAAGATCTCCGACCCGTCTAGGTTGAGGCTGTCGACGGTGACGCCGGGCGGTAGCTGGATTGGTATTATGCCGACCATGGTGAGGTTTGACCTGTGTATCCTCTCGAAGCTCTCAGCGATGACGGCCTTGACGCCGAGGAGCTTCGGCCCCTTGGCGGCCCAGTCGCGGCTGGAGCCGGCGCCGTAGTTTTTGCCGGCCAGCACAATCACGGGGGTGCCCTCCTTCTTGTAGGCCTCGGCGGCCTCGTAGATCGTCATCGTCTTGCCCTCGGGGAACTTTATGGTGAGTCCGCCGTCTAGGTTGCCGATCTTGTTTTTGTACCCCTTGCTGGAGAAGGTGCCGCGCACCATCACCTGCCAGTTGCCCCGCCTGGCGCCGAAGGTGTTGAACTCCGATGGTTTCACGCCCAGCGACTGCAGGTACTGCCCGGCGGGGTTGTCCTTGGTTATGTTGCCCGCGGGTGATATGTGGTCAGTGGTTATGCTGTCTCCAAGTATAAGCAGAGGCTTGGCGCCTGCTATGTCGCCTATCTTCACCTCGCCCTCAAACAGCGGCGACGGCTGGATGTAGGTGTCGTCGGGTCTCCAGGAGTACAGCTGTCCGGTGGGCGCCTCCAGGGCTTGCCACTCGGGCACAAGCTCGCCGACTTTGCTGTATTTCTCAACGTAGATCCTGGGGTCTACCCACTCCTCCACTACCCGGTTGACCTCCTCCGGCTTCGGCCAGAGGTCTCTGAGGTAGACCGGCTTGCCGTCCTGCGTATATGCGACGGGCTCCACCTCTATGTTTTTGGTGACGGTCCCAGCCAGGGCGTAGGCAACCACCAGCGGCGGCGACGCCAGGTAGGCCGCGCGCACGTCTGGGTGCACCCTAGCTTCGAAGTTTCTGTTGCCGGAGAGCACCGCGGCGGCGAGTATGTCGTGTTCCTTAATCGCCTTGGCGACGGGCTCGGGCAGAGGACCCGAGTTGCCTATGCAGGTGGTGCAACCAAACGCCGCTACGTGGAAGCCCAGCTCGTCAAGGTACTTCTGCAAGCCGCTTCTCTCAAGTATCTCGGCGGCCGCCCTGGAGCCCGGGGCGAAGCTGGTCTTGACGTAGGGAGGCGGCCTTATCCCCAGCTCGGCGGCTCTCTTGGCGAGCAACGCGGCTGTGACGAGGAGGTACGGGTTGTTTGTATTTGTGCAACTGGTGATAGCCGCGATGACTACGTCTCCATCTCCAAACTGTGTCTTCTTCCCGTCGATTTCTATCTCGACGACTTTTCTAGCCGTCCGCTTCTTCCTCTCCTGGAGGAAGCTGTGGAAGCTCTTCGGCGCCTCCGCCAGCGTCCTCCTCTGCCAAGGCAGGGTGGGGCCGGCCACGTTGCGCTCCACTGCGGAGAGGTCGAACTCAACGACTTGGCTGTACTCAGCCCCCTCGACCCCGCCGAAGACTCCCTGTAGCTCGTAGTACATCCTCACCAGCGCGATGAGGTCCTCCGGCCTGCCGGTGGCTCTTAGGTACGACAAGGTGTTTTCGTCCACGGGGAAGAGGCCGGTGGTTGAGCCGTACTCCGGCGCCATGTTGGCAATGGTGGCGCGGTCGGGCACAGAAAGCTTTTTGACCCCCTCGCCGAAGAACTCCACGAAGGCGTCGACGACGTCTACCTTGCGTAGGAACTCAGTGACTGCAAGGACAATGTCCGTGGCGGTGACGCCGGGTCTCGGTTCGCCGTAGAGATGGACGCCGACTACCCTCGGCACTTTGATGGTGATGGGCTCGCCCAGCATGGCGGCCTCCGCCTCCACGCCGCCGACGCCCCAGCCCACCACGCCGAGGCCGTTTATCATGGTCGTGTGGCTGTCCATGCCGACGAGGGTTTCGAAGAACGCCAAGTCGCCGTCTGTCATCACAACCTTCGCCAGATACTCGAGGTTCACCTGGTGGATGATCCCTGTCCCCGGCGGAAACACGGTGAGGTTTTTAAAGGCCCGCTGGGCCCACTTGAGGAAGCGGTACCTTTCCCTGTTCCGCTGGATTTCCAGCTCTAGGTTCCTCCTGAGCGCATCTGGCGACGCCCAGAAGTCGATCTGCACCGAGTGGTCGATGATCAGATCCACGGGGACCTGCGGGTTTATGATTGACGGGTCCTTCCCCATCTTGATGGCGATGTCCCGCATGGTGGCTAAATCCACCACGGCCGGGACGCCGGTGTAGTCTTGCATCACGACCCTGGAGATCTTTATGGCGACCTCCCCCTCAGGCGCCTTGGGGTTCCACCTCGCCAACCTCTCCAGGTGGTCTTTGGTTATGTCCCGCCCGTTGAGGTTCCGCATGACGTTTTCAAGCAACACCTTGATGGAGTACGGGAGCTTACCGACGTCGTATCCCTCCCTTTCGAGCGCCTTTAAGCTGTAGAAACGATACGTCTTGTTGCCAACTGTAAACTTCTCTACTTGCATTGACGTGGCACCGACCAAAATTAAAATAGTTTATTTGACGGCGAGACTTACATCACTTCTGCAACTGCCTAAACCCGCCCGCGTTGTGCCTCACCACAGCCTCCCTCACGGCCCTAGCGCTACCCGCCGCAATCACCGAGGCGTTGTCTAGCTGAAAAACTGCGCCGCAGTATGGGCATTGATGCCTCCTCGCGTCGGCCCTGGCGCCGCTCGCCTTTCCGCACCTGGGACACACAACGGCTACGTACCGCATCAATACCTTGCGCGGAGGATGCGTTTTAATTTTTTCAAAGCTTCCCCCAAGTCGTAAGACGCGCAACGGTACCTCGCAAGCAAAAGCTCCACGCCGCCTCTGGGCTCGGGGCCGTGCCTAGCCTCAGTCACGAAGAGCAGACCTCTGTGTTTCACAACTGCGTAGTTCCTCCGCAGACTGATCCTTCCAAACGTCTTGACGGAGGGGATATGTATTGCTATGTATTCAGCCGGCGGAAAAACCGGCGCGATGGGCTCGACGCAGACGTCCACCCTCTCCACCGGCACGTCGTAGGCCAGCGGCGGCGGCCTGGGATGAGACACGGGGGCGCAGATGGAGACATCCGCCGGTAGATGGGCCCCCCGCCACTCCACAAGAAGCATCCCAAGGCTTGGTAGCTCCGCCTCGGGGCACATGACGGCCTCCCAATCCCTCTCTAGCAAAGTCCTCACTTCTTGACGAGCCTCAGCCAGCCAGCTCTTGATGGAGGTCGGCGCGGGGAGGTCGAACCGGTACTTAACACGCCTCTGCAGAAGACCCTGCACATACGCCCGCCTCACCGGCGTTTTGCGGCTCAATATTTATAAAATCAAGCTTTCGGGGGGCCTATGCCGATTTGGTACTACCGGGAAGAGGAGGAGTGGGAAGAGGAGGAGCTCTGGGAGGAGTTTGAGGAAGAGTGGGAGGAGGAAGAGGAGTGGTAAACTTTTTCAAAAGTCTCCCATTTTATCTCTTTATATTTTTCCAGGGGTTTTCCAATATTTTAACAAGTAGGGTATGTGCAGGTACAAAGCTGTAGTATAAGGGTTTTTGGGGGTTAAGTTTTTAAACTGCGGAAATACGCATAACCCATGGCGGGGGGCGTGGGGGGTGGCAGGGTGGTAGTCGGGAGACACGTCTACGGCAACCTATACGGGTGCGACCAGGAGGTGTTGAGAGACGAGGCGGCGCTGATAACAATCGTTAAGGAGGCGGTCAAGGTCGCCAACGCCATATTGCTCTCCATAGGCTCGTACAGGTTCGGCCCAGAGGGCGGCCTCACGGTGTTCGCCGTGGTGGCGGAGAGCCACATCTCCATCCACACATGGCCGGAGCACGGCTTCGCCACAGTTGATGTATATACCTGTGGCGACCACACGGACCCCAAGGCGGCTTTTGACTATATAGCGTCTAGGCTTAGGCCTAAGAAGGTGGAGGCTTTCTTCGGCGACAGGTCGATGTACGGTGAGTAGATTTTTAAATTAATATTTTTCAAGTCACATGGTTACATACTTTAAACAAGCCTACCTAGAAATTGCTACTTTTATATTCCGTGCCTTAGATACTATAAAGCTTGAGGAGATCGAGAAATTTGTCGAAACTATAGAGGAGATATACCGAGCGAACAAGAAGATCTTGGTTGTTGGGGTTGGGAGGAGCGGGCTAGTGGGCCGTGCCTTCGCCATGAGGCTTAGGCATCTTGGCGCTAGATCGTACGTTGTTGGCGAAACCATAACGCCCTCAGTAGAGGAGGGCGACCTGCTGGTGGCTATTTCGGGGAGCGGCTCCACGCAGATTGTTGTTGCGGCGGCTGAGGCGGCTAAGAGGATGAAGGCCAAGGTCGCCGCCATCACGACTTACTACGACTCGCCGCTGGGCCGCCTGGCAGATCTGGTGGTCTTCGTGCCGGGGAGGACGAAGCTTGCGTCTATGGACGACTACTTCGCCCGCCAGATACTGGGGATCCACGAGCCGCTCTCGCCGCTGGGCACGCTTTTTGAAGACACGTCGATGGTGGTCTTAGACGCCGTGGTTGCGGAGCTTATGAAGCGGCTTGGTAAAAACGAGAGCGAGCTGGCTAGGCGGCATGCCAACATAGAGGTGCCGTAGTCAGTTTTGTCACCACCGCTCACTCATCGCCACACACCTGCCCTCATCAGCACGTCTCTCGACGTCTCTGTTTATTAGTTTATCTCCCCCTCAGCGTGGGGAAGTCGTCATCGCTTTCCTTCAGCGCCTCTTGATACCCGGGGTCGCTGAGGAGCTCCCTCAACGCCTGCTTTATCAGGTGGCTCCTGCTCTTGAAGAGCCCCTTCTCGACGAGTTTGTCAATCCTCAGCATAACCTCGGTGGGTAGCCTGATGGCGACCCGCTCCAGAGGCACCTTGCTTCTTCTCCGAGGCATGTCACAGCTTCGTTGGGAGGTTTTATGTATGACGTAGGTTTTAATATTGGAGTTAACTAGAGCCCGTGCAGTATCTCCACCCCTACAAGGCCCTTACCTCTAGCGCAACCTGCGTGAGGTATGTGAAGAGCCTCCTTCTGCGGCAGCTGGGGGGAGGCCCCTCCGTGTTCGGCTCGGGAGACGAGAAGATCCTGGCGCTTTCAGGCTTCTACCCAGAGGACTGGCCCGCTGTGAACTTCCTCACGTTGATGCTGTATAGGTGGAAAAGAGGCGAGCTAGATCTGCCGCCGGTCGCCGCGGCGCCGGTGGTTAACGAGAGGGCCTTCACCGGCTCCCCATACGGCAGAGATGGCATCGACGTGTATTTCGACTTCCTCGAACTCAAGAGGCAGGAGACGCGGGAGGTCACAGCCTTCTACCACAAGGCAAGGCCCAATGTGGTGGCGGTGTTTCTTGGCGGGCGCGAGTTCGAGGTTGCGGCCACCACAGACCTCGCGGCGCAGACCTTGGCGGTGCGTAGGGTATCCCCCTCGCCGCATACGCCGGAGGGCGCCGCTACTTTGAAGTACAGCCACGCGCTTGTGTTTAAGATCCCGCCTTCGCCTAGGGAGTTCATGCCCTTGACGAGACAGGTGGCGGACCTTATAAAAACTGCGGCTTCTCTGCCGCCGCAGGAGAGGAGGACCGCCAAGGTGGAGAAGAAGGACATATACCTGCTTCACGGAGGCAGGAAGGTGGAAGACGGCGTTGTGTTGGACAACGATGTATACATGTACATCTGAATGAAGGTATTTGTTGGCATCACAGGCGCCTCGGGCGTTATCTACGGCGTTAAAGTCCTGGAGCTTCTGCGTAGGGCAGGGGTTGAGATCCACCTCTCCGTATCGAAGACGGCGGAGAAGGTGATTAAGCTAGAGACGGACTACGACGTCCAGTACGTCAAGTCGCTCGCGGACTACATATGGGACGAAGGCGACCTCTCCGCGCCGCCCGCCTCAGGGAGCTTCGGGATAGACGCCGTGGCTGTGGTGCCCTGCTCCACGAAAACCCTCGCCGCCATAGCCAACGGCTTCACCGTGAACCTAATCGTCAGGGCGGCCGAGGTGGGTCTCAAGGAGCGGAGGAGGGTGGTGCTGGTGGTTAGGGAGAGCCCCCTCTCCCTGGTACACATAAGAAACATGGAGTTGGCCACGATGGCGGGCGCCGTGGTGATGCCCGCCGCGCCTGGCTTCTACACAAGGCCGAAGACCATCGACGACCTAGTCACGACATTTGCGGGACGCGTCCTCGACTTGCTCGGCGTTAAACACGACTTCACCCCCCGGTGGGGTGCCCGCTAGGACGCCCCGTCGCCGTTTAGGACTGACCTGAGGAGCTTAGCGAGGTGAGGCGCTGTTTTATCCAGCACTTTTATCGCCGTGTAGACGTCGTCGTCGGGCATCACCCCGTAACGTATGAGAGACACCGCGGACACGCCGAGCACATCCCTCACGCTCCTCATTAAGAGTCTTCAAACCGGTTTATTAACTAGTTACCGTTACACCCCCATTTACATACAGCAAATATAGAATTGATGAATCACCGGCACCATCACCGGGACTAGAGCCGTGAGAATCACGCCGTTAGCGAAGGCGTATAGGGCGAAGGAGGAACCATACAACGCCGTGTAGAGAGGCAACGTGTTGTCCATAGTCGTGGCGCCGCCCACCGCCAACACGCCGACTTTGCTAAACCTCCTAGCCAGCACAGGTCCCAGGAGGAAGGTGAACTGCTCCCTGAGGAAGTTCACAAGAAGGCCGTAGGCGCCGCCCACCGCGTCGCCGGCGCTGGCGAGGTAGGGACCTGTGAAGCTGTACCAGCCCATGCCTAAGGCCACCGCAGGCGTGATGTGGAAAGCCAGCGCAAAGAGAAACCCCACCACGCCAGCTCCGAGGAAGGCCACGGCCGGCGCAAGAAACACAGACCTATCAAGCCTGACCTCGACGTGTGCCATGTCGGCGCCGGCGATGAAGAGGAGGAACAACAAGAGGGGGTCTATTGCAGAGGCGTAGTTAAACTCCGCCGACGCCCCCACGGCCAGGCCCGCCGCCAGCGCCGCCGCTACGTAGAGCGAAATAACCGGCCTCCGGGCCGCGCCGACAGTCTCCGGCTTATTCAAGAAGGATCCTAGAACAGCTGTGATGAAGACGAGGGCTAGGGAGTAGAGTATAGACAACGCCAGAA
Organism: Pyrobaculum sp.; assembly: GCA_009903905.1. Next base: position 8,510 of record WYEI01000161.1, read on the forward strand.
ACACGCCGATGTTCCTAAGCACCACAGCTGCCGCGTTGGCGGCCACGAAAAACACCAACACAACGACCACAGCCGTGAACAAAAACCCAGGTGGCCTCCTCTTCAAGGCCCAGCCCGCGGCGTAGCCCAGCACAATGGGCACCACGTATTTAGCTATAGCCAACGCCTGCTGGACCAAGCTGTCGAGCACTCCGTGGAGATGTGCCCATTATTTAGCTCTTCAGCCCCTTAAAAACCTGTATATTATTACGTGAGGAGTCCCAGAGAGAGTTCACTAAAACTTTCAATAAACAAAGAAAAACGGCTTCTAAAAATGGGGAGAAGGATATACGCAGAAATTCCGCTTGAAGAACTGAAAGTATTCATAGGAGCCTTCCGGCCTAGGTGTGATATGTGCGGCGCCAGGGTTACATACGCCAACTTGGGCTACGCCAGGTTTGGGAGACGCGTCGAGTTGATTCTATGTATAGAATGTTTAAAAGACTACGCAGAGTATATCGAGAGCGGTGAAGGTGGTCGCCGCTTCTGAATAATGATGATTATAGGACCTCAACCACCTTTTTGAAAACCTTGACAAATTTTGGGCCGAGGTCTACCGCCTCGTGTCGGCCCACTATGTTAGATATCACCAAGACGCAACCGGTCCTAAAGCCCCTGAGCCACCCCAGAGCCATGGCGGTGGCGCACTCCATCTCCACCGCAAGCGCCCCTCTGCGGCGCCAGAACTCAACGAACCCGGGGTCCTCCGCGTAGAAGGCGTCGCTGGAGACGACGTAGCCCACCGGCGCCTTCAGCGCCTCGGCCAGCTTCACGGTGAGGAGGGGGTCCGCCGCCAGCGGGGGGCTGTGGCCGGGGAAATACGCGCCCAAGACGCCCCCGCCCGGCGTAGCGGCGGCAACGGCAATCAACACGTCGCCCACCCTAAGCTCCCCGAAGGAACCCGCGGTGCCGATGCGCACGAAGGTCTCCATGCCGAGCATCTTCAGCTCCTCCAGCGCGATGGCGGCCGAGGGCCCGCCGATCCCGTGCGCCACGACTGAAATACGCTTGTTCCCCACGTGCCCGGTGTAGACCGGGTATCTGTTTTCGTTCACCAGCCTGGCGTTTTCCATAAGCGAGGCGAAAAGCCTCGCCCTTGAGGGGTCGCCTACCCCTACAACCAGGGGCGCCACGTCCTCCTGTCCGGCCCAGATGTGGTAGGGCACAGAATTGTGTAGTTAGGGGTATATAACGAAATCCATAATAACGACAACTTTGACCCCTCCATGGAGCTTGAGATCTTGGCCAAGGCGTTGGGGGTCTCCGGCTTTGAGGACGATGTCCGCCAGAAGATCCTATCAGCCGCACCCGGCGCGGAGACCGATGAGTTCGGCAACGTGATCCTGCGCGGGAGGTCCAAGGTGGCTTTTGTGGCCCACATGGACGAGGTCGGCCTTCTCGTCACGTCTATAGAGGAGGACGGGAGGCTTAAGTTTCGGAAGGTTGGAGGCGTGGACGACAGGATACTCCCAGGGAGCTCCGTTGTGCTATACGGCGATGGGTTCAGGCTGGAGGGGGTCATAGGGGTAGCGCCTCCGCACTTCCAGCAACAGCAACAACAAGTGTCTTGGCAGGATCTCTACATAGACGTGGGCGCCACGAGCAGAAGCGAGGCGGAGGCCATGGGCATAGCCCCCATGACGCCGGCCGCCTTCTCCAAGAGATATGCGGAGGTGGGCAAGTTCGTCTCCGCCACGGCGCTTGACGACCGCGCGGGGTGCTGGGCTCTCCTGCAGACATATAAGAGGGGTGCCTCCGCGACCTACGTCTGGACAGTCCAGGAGGAGGTGGGGCTCCTCGGCGCCCGCGCCCTTGCGAGGAGCCTGGAGGGGAAGTATGTAGTTGTGGTGGACACAACGGCGTGTTGCCATCCCAACTTCACGGGCAACGTGAAGCCTGGAAATGGGCCGGTTCTGCGGGTGTTTGACAACTACGGCGCCTACAACAACAAGCTGGCTAAGAAGGTGTTGGAGGTGGCTAAGAAACGCGGCATCCCGCTCCAAATAGGCGGAGGAGGCGGCGGGACAGACGCCGCTGCCTTCTTCGTCTCGGGCATACCGGCGGTGGCTATCGGCATATTGACGAAGTACAGCCACTCGCCTGTGGAGATGGCGCATAGAGACGACCTTAGACACACCGTGGAGCTCCTGTCGGCGCTGGCGGAGGAGCTGGGTTAGCCGCCCTGTTCGTAAACGGCACGCTTTTTTAGGTATTCCTCGGCCTTGCCTATCGGTTTGGCGGGGACGCCTGCGACAACTACGCCGGGCGGGACGTCTCTTGTGACGACGGCACCAGCGGCCACCACGGCGCCTTCGCCTACCTCGACGCCTGCCACCAGGGTGGAGTTTGCGCCTATCACGGCGCCTCTCTTGATCACCACCGGCGTCAGCCGCCTGCTCGGTGGGTACTTGTCGTTGGTTATCACGGCGTTTGGCCCTATGAAGACGTCTTCTTCAATAACCGTGCCGTTTGGGATGTAGACCATGGACTGTATCCAAGTCCTGTCGCCTATCTTCACGTCCCGCTCGATTATGGCTTGGGTGCCGATTCTCACGTTGCGCCCTATCTTCGTCAGTTCCCTGACCAACACGTTGTGGCCGAACTCGGCCCCGTCGCCGATCTCCACATCTTCATATATCACAACGCCGCTTCTTATGATCACGGACTCCCCCACCCTCGCGCCGTTGCTCACGTCGTCCGGCGAGGAGAAGC
>WYEI01000267.1 GCA_009903905.1 Pyrobaculum sp.
CGGGCTACCTCCCACATTCTGCCTGTGGGCATTAAGGCGATCAGCCAGTCGGCCAGCTCCACCTCGGCGCCTTCCCGACTCGCGACCTTCCCCCTGTATTTTCTGAGCAACTCGTCCCGGGCTAAGGCCGCCGCCGCGGCGAGCGCCGCCTTCCAGGCTTGAAACGCCTTCCCAGCCGCATTTCTGTGAAGCCCCTCCTCCAAAAAGCGTAGGGCAAGCTCTGCCTCTGCCGCAACCTCCTGAAGTCTAATCTCAACATACCGCCTAAGGTCCCGCCAAGGATGTACAATCTGCACGAAACAACCGCCATGGAAATTTAAATATCTTGATCAAGTCTTGTACCTGCTCAAAATAGAGAATCTGGGCCGGCGAAGAATACCATAAAGTTCCTCGAACAGTTTGTGCGATACGCCGCAGGGAAGTCCAAGGCGTGAAAGATGCTACCAGCGGTTCTCTTCTGGCTAGAGTTTCACAGACTCAGGCAGTTCCGACGACGCGGAGGTTTTTGCCTATGCTGGAGGGGTTGGGGGTTACTGTAGCTGTGTCCTGGGTGAGAGGGGCTATCTCTACGAGTGTTAGTACTAAGGGCCGGACATGACCTTCTCGAAGTATTGTACCAAGGAGGCGCTGGGGCCGTTTTGGCGCTCGCAGTAGCGGTGGTGGAGTGAGTTGAGACGTTGAGAGAACGCTGGAGGCTCTGCGGAGCTCGTTGTCTGCGGCCTCCGGCTCCCTCTAACGCCGCCTGTGGGGAATGTTTTTATTGGCGACTTTTCCCTGGGGGCATGGAGCTGCCTCTGCTTCAGTTGGTGTTCCTAGTGTTGCTGGTGGCGCTTCCCGTGCTTTCGAAGAAGGTGGAGCACAACCTAGAGCTGTTTTTCCTGGCGATGGCTGTGGCGGGGGCCACCTTGGCGGGGATCTGGAGCCTCCAGCTCGTCGAGGAGGCCCTCCTCCACCCGCTGACTGTTTATCAGCCCAGCATCGGCTACCTGCCGATTGGCATAACCCAGGTGGTGCTGGCGGCGGGCTTGGTCTTCTACTTTCTTAGGCACAGGCTTGCGGCGAAGGCCGACGTGTTGGCGAGGCCTGGGGTTCTTGCCCTCCTCATCTTAGCCCTTGGTCTCTCCAGTAGCGCGATTTCGGCGATTGTGGCGGCTGCGGTTTTGGCGGAGCTCCTCGGCTTCGCCGACGCGCCGCATGGCTACAAGGCCCGGGCGGCTGTGTACGGGGCCTACGCCATAGGCACGGGGGCGGCGCTCCTCCCCATCGGCGAGCCCCTCTCCACCATCGCCGTCGCCAAGCTGAAGCAGGGCTTCTTCTACCTCGTAGACGTGCTTTTCGACGCCGTGTTTATCATAGTGGCGTTTTTCGCCCTCTACGCCTACTTCGCCTTGAGGAGGCTCCGCGTGGCTGGTGTGGAGGTGGAGCCCTACGAGCCGGAGCTCCGGGAGGTGTTCCTCAGGGCGGCTAAGATATTCATCTTCATCTTCGCCTTGACGTTACTGGGCGAGTTCTTCAAGCCAGTCGCCGAGGTCGTGGCGGGGCTGGGGAGGGAGGTTCTCTACGTCTTCGGCACGTTGTCCGCCGTCGCCGACAACGCCACGCTGGTCGCCGCGCTCGTGGCGCCGGGGATGGCTGAAGATGCGCTGAGGAGCTTCCTTATTTCGCTGGTGCTCTCCGGCGGCTTCACCATACCGGGCAACGTCCCCAACATAGTCTTGGCAACAGTGCTGAAGATCGGGTTCCGCGAATGGATAAAGCTAGCCCTCCCCATAGGCCTCGCAGTCTTCGCCGCCATGGGTCTCTACGTCCTGGCGCTGATGCCCCACCCGCCTCTCTCCGGCGCCTTTAGATGAAACACAATTTGAGGCCTCTGCACCTTCTAAAGCTGTGATCGCAATTGAGAGGGAACCCAGCTGGCTTGACCGCCTAGTGATGGAATTCGTAAGGTGCCTCGGCTTCAACTACGTCATCGTGGCCGGATACGTAGCTATATTGCTGGGCCGCACAAGAACCACAGACGACGTCGACGTGGTGGTTGACGCGGCCTCCGGCGCCGAGGTAGCCGCAAGAGTGGCAAGATGCGGCTTCAAGCCCCTCACCCTCGGGAGCAACCTAGACTACGAGTTTAGACACCTCTCGGTAAGGTTCTACAAGCCGCCCGCGGTCCTGCCTAACTTCGAGGTGAAGCCGCCGCGGAGCTTCTACCAGCGCTACGCACTGGCCCGGAGGGTAGCTGTCTCCATAGCTGGGGAGGTTCTATACGTGTCGCCGCTGGAGCTCCAGATCGCCTACAAGCTGTGGCTCGGCTCCGACAAAGACTTTGAAGACGCGGTATTCCTCTACGCCTTCGCCAAGTGGAAAGGAATTTTAAACCAGGAGGAGCTTGAGGCGTGGGCGAGGAGGCTCGGAGTCTCGTTGGAGAGGCTGAGGAGGAGCGTAGGAGAAACCTAGCACACAACGCCAAGGTGCTCCGCCTCTTCGCGGAGCTCGCGGCAAAAAACGACAGTGACTACTGGAGGGCCTACCTCAACTTCATCAACGACTTCTACCGCTACGTCTGGCGGCGGCTTGAGGAGGATCCCCTCTTCCGGGAAACCTACATGAAGATACTCGCCGAGAGGGCCAGGAGACCGAGGAGGGAGCCGCCCCAGGGGCAGGTCGCCGCTGAAAAGACTCCGCCCGCATGAGGCGCGTGGCGCCGTCGCCGGAGCGGAAAACTGCGGCGCTACGTATTGCTCTGGGGTAGGCACGAGTATGGGTTGTTATTGTATTGTATTTATGTCAGCGTTCCTTATATACAGAGAACGATAAAATGAAAAACCGTTGGTCCGTGGGCGTCGGCGTAAGGCATTAGGCCCGTCGTTGCTACTGGTGGCGGTGATAGGCGCAGTGCTGGTGTACCTCTGGTTCGCAGGCTACGTGACAAAAGCCAAGCCGGCTGTCTCACAAAGGCTGAAGATAGAAGCCGCACACGCAGGTGCACACGCCGGTCCCGGCCCTGCCGCGCTGTGGCTTTGCGGACGCATCTTGGGCGGAGCCGCCTTCGACGTGGCGGCCGTCTATAAGCCAGGATAAAGGCCTTCTGAGACTTCCGGTATCCACATTACTTATACGGCCCGGCGAGCTTGCGGTGTCTCTGCCGCCGGTGCGGGATCTATCCGGGATACGACTATGATAAAGCCCGTCACGCTGAAAGGCGCCGTCGCGGCAGGGCTACGGCCCATCTCTCCAATCCATCTCTTTTTCGGCCCCAAATTTATTAAGTGGAGTCGGCGTCTAGTCGTGGAGTGCAGAGAGATTAGGCTGGATGCCCCGTGGCCGCCTAACCAGGTAAAGGCGCATAGGTTTGTGATCTACGACGTGTTTAAGCCTCCCGACGTGCCCTTCGAGAAGCACGTAATCCGGGTGGTGGGCGCGGTGGAGAAGCCGCTTGAGGCACCGCTTAGGGAGCTGGCGGAGAGGTACCCCTGCGTAGATCTGGTCGCCCCCTTCCACTGCGTCACCGGCTGGAGCGTGGAGCGGGTGGTGTGGCGCGGGGTCCAGACCAAAATACTGCTGGAGGAGGCAAGGCCCTACGGGCGGTACGTCTTGGCGTGGGGGTTAGACGGCTACAGCGCCTCTCTGCCGGTGGAGGCTCTTCTAGAGGAGACCTCCGTTATAGCCTGGGCCATGGACGGCAAGCCCATCCCCAAGAAACACGGCGCCCCGGCGAGGCTGGTGGTGCCCACCCGCTACGCGTGGAAAAGCGTGAAGTACTTCGGCGCGTTGGAGGCCTTGGAGGAGCCGGTGCCGGGCTACTGGGAGATGCAGGGCTACTCCCTCAACGCCGACCCCTGGCGCGAGGAGCGCTTCGACTTCGGCACCCCCGTGATGAGGGGCCGGAGGGTCTCGGTGTAGCAGCGCCGCCGAGGAGTATCATGATCTATATGAAAAATAGTTAAAAACATAGACTGAGGAAAGTCTCATGTCGCGAAACCTGGCGATCGGAATCGGCGTGTTGGTAATCCTGTTGATCGCCTTAGGCGCCTACGTTTTTATGTCGCAACCACCTGCGCAGATCTCCACGACGTCTTCTGCAACCACCACTAAGCCTCCCTCCACAACCGCCACCTCTACGTCCACTCAGCCCACCGCCACTACGCCTCAGCTGAGCGGCTCCCTCACCGTGCTGGTGCCTACAGGAGACCCCACGTTGATGCCCTACGTCAGGATGGTGTCTGATGAATTCACTAAGCGGTACCCCGGCGTCAAGATCACCATCCAGCCCGTGCCTTTTGGCCAGATGGTCCAGACGGCATTGACGGCGTTGCAGAACAAGAACCCTGACCCCACTGTGATCATATTCTACCCCTCCCAGGCCTCCACGCTGGGGCCTTACCTCATGGACCTAACCCCCTACTTCAACAGCGGGGTTCTGAACTACTCAGATCTGCCCATGAGCGCCATGACGGCGGTAATAATGCTGTCGAGCGACGGGAAGATCACGAAGATCTTCGGGGTGCCGTTTCAGATGGTTTTCGGCTACGTCCTCGTCTATCGCAAGTCCATCATAGAGAACCCCTCTCTCCGGGCGGAGTTTAGGCAGAAGTACGGCTACGATCTTGACCCATCCACTTGGTCCACCTGGGACCAGCTCATCCAGGCGGCTGAGTTCCTCCAATCTAAACAAGTGGCGAAATACGCCCTGCTCTTTCCCGACGGCCTTCAACAGTCCATCTTCAACGGTTTTATCGGCATATTTTACACATACGCCCTAAACGACCCCTGCGTGGACATACCTAAATTCGGCGGGGCCGCTCCCACACAGGGCTACTGGGCCTACTTCAAGATGACTCAGCAGGGCGTAAACATCACAGTCGGATGCCCCTCCTTCCTCCAGGCCCTTAGGACCTACAAGCGTCTCGTCCAGTTCCAGCCGCCCATAACCGTGCAGGCCATGGAGTACGACCAGCTCCGCGACCTCTTCCTCACCGGCGACTACGCCATGGTTGCCGCTTGGACCAGCTTCATCCCCATATATAACAACGCCACTGTGTCTAAGGTGGCGGGGGACATAGACATCGCCCCGCTCCCCGGCGGGAAGTACCCCTACGCCACCGGCCTAGCCCCCACCTTCGTCGGGATTAACCCATACGCCCGAGACCCCGACCTGGCGGCTAGGTTCGTCGCCTTCATGATGTCGCCGGAGATGTACAGAAAAGGCGCAGAAACCGTCGGCTTCGTGCCAGGCACAATAAGCGGGCTCCGTGTCGCCTCCCAGGTGCCGTCTATGAGCTGGGCCAGGCCCTTCCTCCCGCTTCTCGAGGCGAGGCTCACGCAGTCCGACCTCATGCGGCTCACCCTTGTCAACAGAGTGACGAACTTCTTCACGGACCTCCGGCCCTACTTCATAAACGAGGTGGCTAAGTACCTGAGGGGCGAGCAAGACGCCGAAACCACGCAGAGGAACATCCAACAGACCTGGACTAACATAGCAAAAATTTCATGAGGGATAAACATATCCTTTTTTTGGCCCTCCCCGCCCTTTTATACCTTTTTTCCTTTACCCTCTACCCCATTGCCAGCAATTTCGTGCTGAGCTTTTACGAGAGGACCTACGAGGGAGCGCTTAGGTGGGTCGGCCCCGGCAACTACGTCTGGCTTTTCTCCCGCGACCCCTACGGAGGTCTCATACTCTGGAACACCCTCCTCTACTCCGTGACCACCCCCGCGATTTCCATCGCGCTCGCGCTTCCCATCGCAGTTGCCCTTAAGCGGCTCGGCGGGGGTTGGCTGGTGCTGATAATGTTGCCAGCCTTCATCCCCGCGGTTACGGCGGCTATGGCTTGGTACCTAATGCTGAACCCCCTCTACGGCTTGGGGTACTACCTCATGCAGGCCGGCCTCATAAAGGCTAACCCCCTCTCTACCATCTGGACTGTTGTGCTCATCGACGTGTGGAGGGCTCTGCCCACCGCCGTATTGATAACATACTCGGGGCTCAGGTCCATACCGAGGAGCGTGGAGGAGGCGGCCATGGCAGACGGCGTCATCGGCATACGCAAGTTCTTCGCAGTGGACCTCCCCCTCATCACGCCCCACATCTTGGCGGCGTTTGTCCTCACCGCCTTGACAGGTTTCTTCACCTTCGACCCCATCTACATAGGCACTGCCCAGGTGGGGCCCAGGCTCCTGGACAACCTCGCCTACTACAGCTTCGAGAAGTTCGCCTCCGGCGAGTTCGGATACGCCGCGACCCTAATAGTCGTGATGACAGCGGTAGGCACACTGCTCTCCCTGGCATATATGAAGGCCCTCTCCGCCAGGGCCGTGCTGAGGCTCCCCGGCGTGTATAGACTTCCCAACAGAGAGGCGCCGAAGGCCCTCCACGTCGCCGTGTTAGCCGCGGCGCTGGCCTTCGTCTTCATCCCCCTGGCGTGGCTCGTCTCCATATCAGTGAAGCCCCCCAGCGAGATCATCCACGTGCCCCCCACCCTTTTCCCCTCCAAGCTGTCCCTTGACAACTACCGGCTGGCCCTGACGGACGGATTGCCGTTCTTCCTCATGAGCCTCTACGTGGCCGTGATCAACACCGTCGTGACTGTCCTCGTTGCCGCCTCCGCGGCGTATCAAATGAGAGTCCACAACCTCGGCGGGTGGCCCCTCACGGCCTACATCCTCTACCTCATGACCACCCCCACCCTGCTCTACATCGTCCCGCTCTACCTGGTGGTGCGTGGCCTCGGCGTCTACAACACCCTCTGGGCCCTCGTGTTGACTTACCCCATCATGACGCTTCCCTACGCCATATGGATCCTCTACAACTACTACTCGGGCTTCAATAGGCAGGTGGAGGAGGCGGCGATGGCAGACGGCATGACCAGGTCCAAGGCCTTCTTTAAGGTGGTCCTCCCCCTCAGCCGCAACGGGCTCAGCGTCGCCGGGCTCTACGCCTTCTTGTTCTCCTGGGGCGCCCTCGTCTTCCCCCTCGCCTTCAGCTCCACGCCATACGACCTGGCCAACCCGCTGAGCTTCAGCGGTGCCCAGACTTTCTCAATATACATAAGCATGTTGATGAGCCCCGTGACCATGAGCTACGGCGAGGTCTCGGCAGCTGGCGTCGTCAGCATAATCCCGCCGCTTATATACCTCCTAGCGGCCCGGAACAACCTCGAAAAGGTGTGGGGGGCTCGGTAGCATGCTCCTCCTCAAGGGCCTGAGGAAGTCCTTCCGGGGCTTCACCCTCTACGTGGAGGAGCTGGAGATCCCGGACAACAGCTACGTAGTTCTCCTAGGCCCCTCGGGCTCTGGGAAGACTACCCTGCTTAGGCTCGTCGCGGGGCTGGAGACCCCGGACGCCGGCGCCGTGTACATCGACGGCCGCGACGTCACGAAGAGCCCAGTTTGGCAAAGAGACGTGGGGATCGTGTTCCAGAACTACGCCCTCTACCCCCACCTCACCGTATTCGACAACATCGCCATGCCTCTGAAAAATAGGAAGCTACCTAAGGAGGAGGTTGCGAAGAGGGTGCGGCACATCGCCGAGATCCTAGACATACAAGACCAGCTGGAGAAGTATCCACATCAGCTCTCCGGCGGCCAGCAACAACGGGTGGCGCTGGCCCGCGCATTGGTTAAAGAACCTAGGGTTCTTCTGTTGGACGAGCCTCTCAGCAACATAGACGCCCGGCTGAGGCTAGAGGTTCGCGGCTTTTTGAAGAGCCTGCAACGGCGGCTCGGCACCACTGTGATCCACGTGACTCACGACCAGGAGGAGGCCATGGCGCTTGGAGATCTACTGGTCGTCATAAACAACGGGAGGATAGAGGAGGTGGGGCCCCCCTCCCAGCTGTACTCCAGACCGCGGAGCCTCTTCGTCTTCAACTTCCTAGGCCTAAGCAACGTGTTGCCGGCGTCTAGACTAGGGCTCGGCGGCGGCGAGCTCATAGGCTTCAGGCCCGAAGACGTCGTAGTTGGCGAGGGGAGATACACGGGGAAGGTGGCGAGGGTGGAGTACCTAGGTCCGTATAAGGTTCTGGAGATAGCGTTCAACGACGTGGTCATCAAGGCCCGCGTGTCCCCTCACCTCGCCGTGGATGAGGGGGCCGTCGTGCGTTTCGACGTGGAAAAAGATAAGATCCTCCGGTTTCCCTCCTAAGGCGTGCTCATCCACATACTGGGGTCAGGAGCCGGCGGCAGCCCCGGCTCACGGAGGTGGCGGGCGGCTAACTTGGTGGACACCGGCGAGTATCTAGTGGTTGTGGACTGCGGAGTGGGTTGCCACTACCGGCTCTCGGACCGCGGCCTCTTGACGGAGGTGGACTACGTCTTTATTACGCATGGCCACATGGACCACTTCCTGGGGTTGCCGGAGGCTCTCTTCCAGGCGCATATAGAAGGACGTACGCGGCCGCTTTACATCTACGCCCCGCGTGTGGCGGAAGAGGCGACGCGGCTCGTCGCGACGCATCTCTTCAAGTCTCCGCGTTACGAGATCGTATTCCGCAGAGTCTCCCCCGGCGTCCTCCTAGACCTGCCGAGGCTTAGGGTGGAGGCCGCCGAGGCCTGCCACCACACGGCAGAGGAGGCCTACGCCTACCGGCTGAGGGCCGGAGTCGACGTGTTGTTCTCCGGCGACACGGCTCCGCGGTGCGAGCCTCTGCGGCGGCTGGGCGCCGGGGCAGACGTCGCAGTCTACGAGGCAACCTGCAACGAGGAGAATGGAGAGGTCTGCAGGAAATACGGCCACTCCACCACCTTAGACGCCGTCGCAGAGGGCGAGGCGATGGGCGTGAAGGGGCTTGTGTTGACACACATAGATGAGCAGTTCAACCCAACCATATACCAAGACGTGAAGAAGATTGGGAGGAAAGTGGTGGTGGCTGAAGACAACATGGTTGTCAGGCTCTAGTTTTTAAAGAGGTGTAGGGGAGACGCCATGGATTTAGAGCTTGCCAAGGTCCTCGCGGGGATAGGCGGACTGGTGGCGGGCGTGGGGGTTTTTACCAATTGGGCGGCTGTGTTGATAGGCGCCGTCTTGATATACGTGGGCCTCTCCGCATATGTAGAGAGACTGGGCGACGTCGTTGCCAAAGACAATGCTGTGAAGTGGCTGGTGTATGTGGTCTTCGCCTCCGTCGCCTTCGCCGTGGCGCAGAGCGCCACCGGCTTCTCCCTGCTGAGCCTCCACGCGGTTTGGGCTCTCCCCTTGGCCGGCGCGGCGCTGGCCGTGGCTGTGGCCGCCTGGGTGGCGGGGTGGATCCTGCAGGTGGCCTCCGCCTACAGGATGCGGCAGTTGCTTACGCTAATGAAGGAGACAACCGGCGAGGGGCTCTTCGGCGCCGCCAACACGTTGTACTGGTGGGGCTCTGCGTTAACCATCGTGCTCATCGGCGTGGTCCTCCTCTTCGCGGCATACATCTTGATAGGCCTCGGCTTCCTCACCGCAAAGCTTCAGAAGTAGAACACGGCGGGTGCCCCCTAAACGGCAGGAGCGCATGTGAGCCGCCAGCCGCCGCGTCAAGCCACCTTGTTAAGCGGGAGCCTGTCTTCTTTCAGCTCCTTTATCAACTGGACAAGCTCCTCAACAGCAACCTTGAGGATGGCCTCCCCCTTCTCTCTTGAGGCCTTTGAGGGGTAGCCCTGCACCGCCTTTTGATACAGGAGCCGGTTCACCTCTCTGCCGAACACCGCGTATCTAGCCTCCACCCACTCATCTACGTCTCTCGGCACCTCCCGGACTAGGTGGGGGTAGGCCGCCATGACTTCGCTCGTCTCGTCCTCGGCGGCGTGTCCCTCCGGCGTCTCCAGAACCAGTCTTCTAGCCTCCTTAGCCAGGTCCACCCACCAGTTTATCAACACGACGACGAGACTCGTCGTCTTGGCGACGTCCCGAGCGGCTGTTCTCAACAGGTCTACGTTACCGCCGTGTCCGTTGACCACCACCAAGTACTTAACGCCGTTCCGCGCCGCCTCTAGAAACACGTCTTTGTAAAGCCTGTAGAGGGTTTCCTGCGATATGGAGATGGTGCCGGGAAATTTATCGAGGACGTAGGTGTAGCCGTACCAAATAGGCGGCAGTAGAAGGACGCCGGCCTCCTCGGCGGCCCTCTCGGCGATGTACATCGCCATAAGGGCATCCGTGCCCAGGGGGAGGTGGGGGCCGTGCGCCTCCACCACGCCCACTGGGAGAAGCGCCACCTTCTTATCCGCCTTCTCAAACTCCGGCCAAGTGAGCTCAGCCCACTTCATGATCTCGGCATCTTGCATGTTAATAACTTTTAAACCTCTATACAGAGAGACATGTGTTAGACCTATTGCTGTGGCTTCTAGGCTTTTCCCTCCTGCTGTGGATCTTCTTGAGCCTCCTCGCCAGCCGCCTCGTGAACCCGCTCGGCGTGCTTCTAGGCGTGTTGCTGGCGCCGGTCGCCTTTCTAATAGGCGTCTTTCTGACAGGGGCGGCGTTGGCGTTTCTGGCGCTGTCCCTCCCATGGCTCCTCCTCCTTGCGGTCCCCCTCGCGTTGTTTGTGGGGTTCTTCCTTGCCCTCTTCGCACTGGCGGCCCTGTCGGGCACCAGCATCGGCGCCGCCTTCCTCGCCCTACTCCTGGCGCTGATCATAATGGCGTTGCTCAGCGCCGCGGCTTGGCACACACCCACGCCTCCCTTCCTCCCTAGGCACCTAATGTTTTAAACCTACTAGTAGACGCCTCCGTGGACTTAAGCAACTTGGTGGAGAAGGTTTCTAAATCCGTGGTTGCGGTCACCACGAGGAGACTTGAATGGCCAGGCGACGTGGGGCTCGGCACCGCCTTCGCAGTAGACCGCGGCGTCTACGTCACCGCCTACCACGTGGTGGCGTCCGGCGGCGGCGTGGCGTTGGTGACGCCGGAGGGGGAGTGGAGCGAGGCAGAGGTGGCGGCGGCGGACCCCGCCGAGGACCTCGCCCTGCTTTATTCAGACCTCTCGACGCCGCCGCTGCCGATGGGTAGCGTGTTAAGGCTCAAGGTGGGCCAGGGGGTGGTGGCGGTTGGGTTCCCCTTGGCGCTTCTAGACAAGCCAACCGCCACCTTCGGCATAGTGAGCGCCGTGGGGAGGTCGCTGAGGGCGGGGGACCGCTTTTTCGAATATCTAATCCAGACCGACGCGGCGATCAACCCAGGCAACTCAGGGGGGCCTCTGGTGGATATGTCAGGCGCCGCCGTGGGGGTCTGCTCGGCGGTGATCGCCGGGGCCCAAGGGGTCGGCTTCGCCGTGCCCATAGACCTGGCTAGGGTTATGTACGAGATGGTGCGGCGCTACGGCCGCTACGTGAGGCCGGCCTTAGGCATCTACGTAGTCGCCCTCAACAAGGCGCTGAAGACGCTCTACCGCCTACCCACCGACAGAGGCCTCCTGGTGGTAGACGTGGTGCCCGGCTCACCTGCGGAGGAGATGGGACTCGCCAGAGGCGACGTGGTAACCAGAGTCAACGGCAGAGAGGTAAACAACGTCTTCGAGTTCAGGCTCCACCTGGGAGAGTCCATAATCCAGAACAGGCCCCCCAGGCTGGAGGTGCTGAGAGGCGGAGAAAAGGTGGAGCTTTAACCCTCCCCCTTCTTAACCAGGCTTTGGAGGAAGGCCAGCACCTCCATAGGCAACACGATTTTGGCAGAGGGCGAGGCGGCCATGGCCTTAAGCGCGTCGAGGTACTGGAGCAGTATGGCGTTCTGCCCCAGCTTCGAGGCGGCCTCGTTCAGGAGCTCCAACGCCTTCGGCGCGGAGGATGGCGGCCTGCCGCTCCCCCTCCGCCTGCAGAATCGCCGACTGCTTCCGCCCCTCGGCCCTGAGGATAGCCGCCTGCCTCTCGCCGTTGGCTTGGGCGATCATGGCCCGCCTCTCCCTCTCGGCGGCTATCTGCTTCACCATGGCGGATTGAACCGTGGAGGGCGGCGTGATCTCTCTGATCTCGACGGCGGTCACCTTGACGCCCCACCGGGCCGTGACCTCGTCTAGCTTGGCCCTGAGGACGGTGTTTATGTACTCCCTCTTGGCCAGGACTCCGTCTAGCTCGATGTCGCCTACGACGACCCTCAGCGTCGTGGTGGCTGTGCCCACGGCGGCTTGTTTGAAGTTCTGGACTTGGGTGATCACCTCGGGGTCTGTGACCTTGAGGTGTGTATCAAGAGGTCTATGTCGACGGGGGCGTTGTCCTTGGTGATGCAGATCTGTTTGGCGACTTCGATTACCTGCTCTCTGAGGTCTACGGGGTAGGCCTGGTCGATTATGGGGATTAGGAAGACGATGCCCAGCCCCTTTACGCCGACTACGCGGCCGAGACGGAGCACCACCAGCCGCATCCGGCACTATGCGGATGGAGGAAGCGAGGAGCGCGATGGCCACCACGGCGACGAGGACGGCCGCGATGACGCCGGCCAGCTCAGCCTGGAGGACATGGCTATGGGCCTCCGCCTTTTTAACTTTTAAGGTGCGAGGGCCTTCTGGACCAGCGAGGCGGCGGTGCTGTCTATGGTGCCGTCTAGGTACACCGCCACGGCCGCCTCTGCGTAGGCAAGCGCCGCAGCGTCCAGCAGGGCCAGGGCGAGGGGCCTCACGTACGTCTCCTCTGCTTGTATGTGTTGGCGCCGTGGGGTCAGCGGAGCCGCGCCGCCGCGGTCTGCCTCAGGTCTGTGGTGTATTTCCAGATCTGGGTCATGCCGACTAGGTATACGGCGTCTCGTCCGAAGAAGGCCCTGTCGGCGGTTGCGTTTATGACCGCCCTTAGGGCGAGCTTGTCGCTTACCTCCACGGCGAGGACGTAGCCGGTCCCGTGCCAACCCGCGGCGGGCACCATGGCGAGCCTCAGCTGGGGGCTGTAGGCGAAGGCATGGTGGTCGTAGAACGCCGGCGAGTAGAGACCTGTGGCCGTTATGTTGGAGACCTCTCTGGGCTGGGTGGGGTTGGAGATGTCGAAGAGGGCCATTTTTAGGCCTTTCTCGTAGGCGCCGACTCCCAGCAGTCTGTCTGCGTCTATGGGGTGTAGGTATTCGGAGAAGCCGGGGGTTTTGAGGAGGCCGAGGACCCTGGGGGTGGCGGGGTTGCTGAGGTCGACGGCGAAGAGGGGGTCTACCTGCCTGTAGGTGACTAGGTAGAGGGTCTTCCCGAGGAGCCTCGCGGCGTAGATCCTCTCACCGGGGGCCAGGCCCTCCAGCGCGCCGGCGATCCGCCCGTCGGGGGTGAGGACGTAAACTGAGTTGCTGGGCTCGCCCTCTGTTGCGTAGATGGCCAGAGGCGGCGCGGGGGGCGGCGGGGGCAGTATCGTCGTCACAGGCTCGCCGTCTTGTGAGATCACTATGGCCTCTCCCCAGGGCAGTGGCTGTATGACGTAGCGGGGGGTTTGGAACTTGACTGAGGCGGCGGTGGTGGCGATGATGAGGTAGCCGTCTAGCTCCTCTATGGCGAATTGGTCGAGGAGTCTGCCGGGGACCTCGGCGGCGGCCCTCAGCTTTATGTTTAGGCCGTCGAGGTCGAAGATGTATATGTTTGTGGCTGTGGTGACGTTGGCGCTGTTCAGCGCCTCAATTACATTGTCGGCGTTGCCTCTCTCCTTGAGGAGGTCTTGGAGGGTCTTGTAGAGGGTGAGGGGGTTGGCAAGATCGAGCTTGGCCTTCGTGTCCGGCGGCAACTTGTCCCAGGCCTTGACGGCCGCTTTGTACAACAGCTGGGGGGTGCCCTGGGTTGCCGCGATGTAGAGCCTGCCGTCTTTCATGTAGATGCGGGAGGCGGGGCCCGAGGCGAAGGCCGAGGCGTTGAGCCGGCCTTTCTCCATGTCCACCGCGGCGACTATTAAGACGGCTGGCGGCGAGTCGAGGGAGAGGAGGGGCGCCTCGTCGACCCTCGCGCCGTTTATAACCACGTCGGGGGGCGCGGCCGCGGCTACGATGTAGACGTAGCCCTCTGCCATCCTGGCGGCGATGGGGACGCCGGAGAAGTTAAACTCGGCCGCTTTGGCCATGTCTGGGAGGCGGTAGAGGTAGGCCTTCACGAGGCCGCGCTCCGCCACGCCGTACGTGAGGAGGCGGCCGCCCCAGATGAACACGACGCAGTCGTACGCGGGGCAGGGGGCGGAGGCCTTGACGGCGAGGTCAGGCCCCACCACGTAGACCCTGCCGGCGGCCGCCACGTAGAGGTTCTCGCCGTCGAACTTCACGTAGTCCTCCTCGTCGACGCCGGCCACCTGCAGATTCGCCGCCGCGGCGGCCCTCGCCGCGCCCGCCGACGCGGAGAGGGGGACCGCCGCAGTAGTCGTCGCCAGAACCGCAGGTACCGAGTAGAGATACGTCGGGGACAGGCGCTCCAGCTCCGAAAGCTTGACCACGGGGAGGGCGGGGCTCTGCGGGGTGGCGTTTTGTGGGGGTTGGGGCGAGATGTTGAGCATTAGGAGGAGCGCCAGGGAGGCCAGCGTTGCTGTGGCTATTTCACGTTTCACGGACGTCGCTGTGGGCCGCGTTAAAAAGTTGATGTACTTGGAGTACATCGCTTCTGCGCGAGGCGCGGCGCCGCCGCATCAACGCGGCGACGGCGGCGAGGGAAGCCGCCGTTGCGGCGGCCGCGAGGAGGAGGGGGGCCGCGGTGTGGACCTCGGCTGTGAGGCTGGGAGTCTATGCGCTGAGGAGGCCAGTTGTAGCTTCTGATTCGCACGACCCTCGCCGTGAGGCTTAGGAGTAGAAGGCGTCGTGGTTTTTAGGCTGGTTAGGGCTCTTGCGCCCGTTTTTTCAACACGTCGGTGGGGAATGCCGCCTACGGTGTTCCTCTTTAAGATGAGTTGTGTACATGAGTGTCAGCGCGTTGTGAGCCCCGCCGTTTGTTTAGGCTTCTGGGCCTCCTCGGCGTTTGGCACGCCGAGCTGTCTGAGCTGCTCTGCGACTTCGCGGCGTGGTTCTCCGCCTTCCCTGTGTTATCGTCCGTCGTGTGCAAGTGTAGCTGGTTAGGGGTCTGCTCCGCCGCCGGCGTCTCGGCCTCGGGATCCGGCGAATCGCGATGTTGCCGCCGCATTTCACGGCGGCTTCTCTTTGGCCGTGTTTCCGCAGGTTTTCCGACGAAGTCGTGGCAGAGACCAATTTTGTCTTTTTCTCACTTCTTCGCTGTAGCCGCCCCAGACGAAGACGCCATTTGTATATCTCAAACATGAGGGACTCCGCGGGGAGGATCACTACATCTGCCGCATCCTGCAGACGGCCTCTTGGTCGGCCGGCACGGCGCCCAGCGCCAGGCGGCTTGTCTCGGAACTTCACGGCGGCGTCGCTGAGGGGGCGCAGGTCGCCGCGGTCTGCCTGACGCGGGACTGCCCGATCTCCGGCCCGTGCCGCTCGGCCGGCTCCGCATCGCGGCCACGGCGTCGACGGACAAGTCCGGCTTAACGGCGTTGATAACTTTATAGGTATGTAGTTACTACATACCTATGTTGTTTTTGGATAGGCCGGCGGAGAAGCCGGAGGAGCTTTTCGACCGGGAGGAGGAGCTGGAGCGGCTGCGCCGCGCGGCGGAGTCGCGGCGGCTTACCTTGGTGGTGGGGATGCGTCGGGTTGGGAAGACCTCTGTGGTGAAGGCGGGGACGTACGGCATGGCCCGGATCTATATAGACGCGAGGGCTTTTGAGGAGAGGCCCTACATCTCGTATGGCGACTTGCTGGAGGCTCTGCGTCGGGAGTTGCGGCGTCTTTTGCCGGTTCACAGGAGGCTGGGGGAGCTTCTGGCTAGGGTGAGGGGCGTCTCCGTGGCGGGGGTCGACGTAAGGTTTGAAGCGGGGAGAGGCGCCCCCAGTCTCTCAGAGCTTCTGCAGGCTCTGGACGAGTGGGCGGGGGGCAGGGGCGAGAAGTTGCTGGTCATCGTCGACGAGGCGCAGGAGCTCGTGAAGCTGAAGGGGCGGCAGATACTGCCGGTGCTGGGCAACGCCTACGACCACCTGCGGAACCTCTCTCTGGTGCTGACGGGGTCCAAGGCGGGGCTTCTGCTGAGGTTTCTGCGTCTGGAGGATTCGGCGTCTCCTCTATACGGGAGGTACGCCGAGAGGATAGAGATAAAGCCGTTTACTAGGGAGCAGGCGCTTGAGTATCTGAGGGAGGGCTTCCGGCGGGCTGGCGCGTCCGTAGAGGAGAGGCTTCTGGAGGCCGCCGTGGACGCCCTCGGCGGCGTGGTGGGTTGGCTCGCCTACTTCGGCCTCAACGCCCTGCGGGACCCCGCAACGGCCCTGGAGGCCACCGTGGAGCGGGCCGCGGAGATCGCCGCGGGGGAGTTCTGCAACTTCGTGAGGTACATGGGGACCCGGCGCTACGTCTCCGTGGCTAAGCTGGCCGCCGCGGCGGGGGGCGCCAGGTGGTCCGACGTGAAGAGGCTTCTGCAGGCGGAGGAGGGGAGGCCTATAAGCGACTCCGAGGTGACTAAGCTCCTCCGGAACTTGGTGGACTACGGCTTCTTGGAGAAGCGCGGGGAGCTGTACGCCGTGCCGGACCCCGTCCTCAGGAGGTCTCTGCGGGACATACAGTGTTTAATATAGCCATTTGTTGATCCGTGGTTAAGGAGGTTAAGCAGGCCATAAGGGAGCGCATTTGGCGCATCTTGGAGGAGAGGGACTTAGCCGCCTTCCCTAGGCCTGTCTACGGCAGGATACCCAACTTCAAGGGGGCTGAGGAGGCGTGTCGGAACCTCGCGTCCACGGAGGAGTTTAGGAGTGCCCGCCTCGTGAAGATAAACCCAGACGCCCCCCAGAGGCCGTGCCGGGAGCTGGCGCTGTCGCTGGGCAAGGCGGTGGTGATGCCGACGCCTAGGATAAGGGAGGGCTTCCTCCTGCTGGACCCCGGCGGGATCCCCCGCGGCGCCTACCGCGAGGCGTCCACAATCTCCGGCGCCTTCAAGTGGGGGCGGCCGGTGAAGCCTTGGGAGCTCCCGCCGGTTGACATGGTGGTGGTGGGGTCCGTTGCCGTGAATCCCAAGACTGGGAGGCGGCTGGGGAAGTCCCACGGCTATGCCGAGATCGAGTGGGGCATCCTCTCCGGCCTGGGCAAGGTTGGGGAGGAGACCCCCGTCGCCACTACGGTGCACGACGTCCAGCTGGTGGAGGACGACATACCCCGGGAGCCCTTCGACCTGCCCGTGGACATAATAGCGATGCCCACGAGGCTGATAAGGACGGCGAGGAGGGACCTCAAGCCCAGGGGCATCTTCTGGGAGTACGTCACCGACGAGATGCTGAGGGAGATCCCCCTGCTCTCCGAGGTCAAAATGTTTTTATGTAAGTAAGAAAAATCGTTTATGTCTTGGAGGGTTGCTATTACAATCGCGGGGCTGGACTCTGGGGGCGGCGCCGGCATCCACGCCGACGTGAAGACCTTCGCGGCACTGGGGGTCCACGGCGCCACGGCGCTTACCTGCGTCACGGCGCAGAACACCTACGAGGTGAGGGAGGCGCAGTGTCTCCAGCCTTCGCTTGTGAGGTCGCAGATTATGGCTGTGTGGGACGACATGGGGATAGACGCGGGGAAGACCGGTATGCTGGGCACCAAGGAGATCATCGAAGAGGTGGCGTCTACGGTGTCAAGGCTGGGGTTCCCCCTGGTGGTGGACCCAGTGATGATAGCCAAGTCGGGCGCCCCCCTCATCTCGGAGGACGCGGTTGAGGTTTTGAAGAGGAGGCTCATCCCCTTCGCCAAGGTGGTGACGCCCAACCGCCACGAGGCCGAGAAGCTGACCGGCATGAAGATCTCGGGGCTGGAGGACGCCAGGAGGGCGGCCGCCGCCATACACAAAGAGCTGGGGGCGGAGGTGGTCGTCGTCAAGGGAGGCCACCTGGAGACGCAGGAGGCGGTGGACGTGGTGTACGTCGGCGGCGTCTTCCACGAGGTCTCCACACCCCGCCTAGACTCGAGGGCGACCCACGGCACCGGGTGCTCGTACTCTGCGGCCATTGCGGCGGGGCTGGCCAAGGGGCTGGAGCCGCTTGAGGCCGTCAAGACGGCTAAGCGGCTGATATACATGGCGATTAAATACGGCGTGGCCAGGGGCAGGGGCCACTGGGCCGTCAACCCCATGGCTTGGCTGGAGATCCCGGCGGAGAGGTGGCGCGCGGTGGAGGAGATGAACGAGGCGTTGAGGCTGATCGAGGAGAACGCGGAGAAGCTCGCCGGGGCCATACCGGAGGTGCAGAGCAACCTCGGCTACGTCATCGACCTCCGCTACGCCAGAGGCCGCGGCGACGTGGCGGCCGTGCCGGGGCGCATAGTGAACTACATGGGCAGGGCCAAGCCCTCCGGCCCGCCTGTCTTCGGCGCCAGCGACCACGTGGCGAGGAAGATACTTGCGGCGGCGGCGCGGGACCCCAGCGTGAGGTCTGCCATGAACATCCGGCTGGACCCCGCCGTGGTGGAGCGGGCGAAGGCGCTGGGCATGTCTGTGGCCTACGTGGACAGGCGGAAGGAGCCGGAGGATGTGAAGAAACGCGAAGGCGCCACCATGCAGTGGATAATGGAAGAGGCGAATAGACAGACCGGGGGGAAGACGCCCGACTTAATCGTGGACCTGGGCGACTGGGGCAAGGAGCCGATGATTACTGTGCTTGGGAGGAGCCCTAGGGAGGTGGTGGAGAAGGTCCTGAGACTACTAAGCTAGCCTGTCTCTGAACTCCTCCACTATTTTTTGTATCTCCTCGGCCAGCCGCAGGTCCTTCTCCGTGACCTTGTTGCCTGCGTCGTGGGTGGTGAGCCTTAGGGCTAGGTTTACGTAGCGGAGCTCCACGTCGGGGTGGTGGTTGAGCCTCTCGGCGGCCTCGGCCACCCGCCGGAGGAACTCCACCGCGTCGAGGTACTTCTTGAACTTGAGCCGAAACACGATGGCCTCCTCCCTCTGCATGTACCTACCTCGACTACACTTTTTAAGTAGCATCGGGGAAGGTTCATGGACCCCGTGGAGGTGCTTAAGAGATACAGAACCGTGGCGGTGGTGGGCGCGTCCAGGGGCCCGAGCAAGTGGGCCCACATAGTCCCTAAGTACCTCAAGGAACACGGCTACCGCATAATCCCCATAAACCCCACCGCCTCCGAGATACTCGGCGAGAAGACGTACAAGTCGCTGATGGAGGTGCCGGAGGAGGTGGAGGTGGTGGAGGTGTTCCGGCCCAGCGAGGAGGTGCCCAAGATAGCGGAGGAGGTGATCCAGCGGAGGAAGGCCCGCGGCGACGTGAAGGTGCTCTGGCTCCAGCTGGGCATCACCGCAGACGAGGACACAAAAAAGAGACTCAAAGAGGCCGGCATAGCTCTTGTGGAGAACGCATGCATGATGGAAACACATCAACGACACCTAAGGTAGAAGGCGGCGCCGCGTCACCTGCCTAGAGGCATCTACCCGCGACTTAGCTTTAGATTTTATGTAAAAAGGTTGGGTGTTTTATAGGGTTGGAGAAGCCCTTACTTCTTCTTTTCCTCTTCCTTTTTCTTCTCCTCTACCTTTTTCGGAGGCGCACACATGGAACCCCTATCGACATGTGTATATAACCGTTTCTCACGCCTTATGGAAATAATATTAACCGGATTCGAGAGTTCTGTCATGGCAGTTGACCCCGTATGTGGAATGGAGGTGGACCCGGCTAAGGCAAAGTACAAAACGCTGTAGAGAGGCAAGGTCTACTGCTTCTGTTCCCCCATGTGTAAGGAGGAGTTCGAGAAGAGGCCCGAATACTACCTGCAACACGGGCCCCAGGGCATGCCGCACCACCACTGATGGAGGTTAAGGTAGGAGTTAGGGTAGGGGGGCGCGAGACCGTTTTGAAGATCTTGGGGATGCACTGCGCCACCTGTTCGTTGACTGTGCAGAGGGCTTTGCTGTCGGTGAGGGGGGTCAGGTGGGCGGAGGCCTCGCTGGCGAGCAACGAGGCTAAGGTTGTGGCCTGCCCCGAGCTGGACTACGGGGAGCTTCTGAAGGCCGTAAGGCGGGTGGGCTACGACGTATATAGGGAGGCTGTCTACATCTCGGTGCCCGGCGCGCGGCCGGAAGACGCGGCGGCCGTGGAGCGGGCGGCGCGGCTCTGGGGCGTCTTCAAGGCCTCCTCCAACCCCGCCACGGCGGTGCTGTATGTGGAGTACAACCCGCTGGAGGTAGGCCCCGGGGACGTCGCCGAAGCCATAAGGAGGGCCGGGTTCAGGATAGGCGAGGTTTCGAGGTCTGAGGTAGATGCCGACGTAGATAGGAAAGCCGCCGAGAGGGAGGCCAGGGACCTCGCCGCCAGGCTCGTCCCGGCTGTACCCATCAAGGCCCTCCTCATGGCTTCCATGGTCTTCCCGGCGGTGCCTCCGCTTGTCCAGCTCCTCCTGGCTTCAGTGGTCCAGCTCTACTCGGGGTGGAGGTTCCTCTCAGGTGCCTACAGGGCGTTTAGGAACAAGACGGCGAATATGGACACCTTGGTGGCGCTGGGAACAACCTCCACCTTCCTGTACAGCGCCTACGCCGCATTGACAGGGGGCCGCACCTTCTTTGAAGCCTCGGCGGCCGTGATCACCTTCGTCCTTGCCGGTAGGTACGTGGAGGCCCGGATGAAGCTCAAGACGGGCGACGCCGTGAGGAGGCTGGCGCAGATGACCCCTCCCAAGGCCCGGGTGAAGACAGGCGGCGGCTTCGCCGAGGTTGACTCGGCCCGGGTGGAGCCGGGCCAGCTGGTGGAGATGAGGGAGCTCTTCTACCCAGCCCTCTACCTCAAGCCGGAGCTCGCGGGGCTGGCCATGGCGCTAAGCAGCATCACCGTCACGGCAAACGCCTTGAGGCTTAGGAAGGCTTAGCTCTTGATCTTCCGCCCGTGGGTCTTTTAGTATTGTTTTAAAATAAACGACGGATTTTTAAAGCACGAGAAAAAGAGGGTCATGTCCAAACAGAAGCTAAAGTTCTACGACATAAAAGCCAAGAAGTCGTTCGAGACAGAAAAGTACGAGGTGATGGAGAAGAAGACAGCCCGCGGCCCCATGATGTTCGCCGTCGCCACGTCGCCGTACACCGGCATAAAGGTCTACAGACTCCTAGGTAAGAAGAAATAAGAACAATAAACAAACCCCAACCCCCCTTTTTCCCCGTGATTGACCGGGTTCTTGGCTCATCCACAAAGATAAAGATGGTTCTAGCTCTCTGGCGGCATGGTGAAATGAACCTCACGGAACTCGCCAGACGCTCCCAAGCGTCGCAACGCGTCGTCGAGGAGCAGATAAAACCCCTCATACAATACGGCATAATAGAGGTGAAGACCGTCGGCCGCATGAAGCTCTACCGCCTATCCCCCGACCCCGCCGTACGACAGCTCGCAGAGACCCTCGCCCTCCTAGACCAAGCCCTCGCCGCCGCGGAGAAAAACGAGACAGATAGACAGGAGAGCAGGCCCTAGAGCATCGGCACAAACATTCACAGCTCTTCCGCATGTGAATAGAGCAGGTCATCGATAAGAGGGCAGGTTTCGGCCCTTGAACGCTCAGCAGACCTCCACCTCCGCGTCTATAAACCGCCTGTACCAGCCCAGGTACTGCTCAGGCCTCACTATATGAAGCTCCAGCAACGCCGCCGCCTCGCCGGCCGCCTCCCTGAGGGCCGCCGCAACCTCAGCCCTCTCCCAGGGATCCTCAGGAGCGTTAGGCGAGATCACAAGCACATCTATGTCGCTGTCGGCAGACCAGTCCCCCCTCGCCACGCTACCAAACACCACGACCCTAACCTCCCCCAGCAACTCCCTAGCCCTCTGGCACAGCCTCTCTACATACAGCCTCCACCTCTCCAGAACCTCCCTCCGCCTAAGCCCCTACTCTACGTACATAGCGCCACCAACTCCTCCGCCACCTTAACCAGATGCTCCGCCACATCTCTGCTGTACCGCCGCGGCAGATACCGGGCCCCCAAGTAGGCATCCTCCATAACCTCAAAGGCAAACATATGCCTCTCGTAGAGACTCCAAAGCTCCGGCTTAACAGCCCTAACCTCCTCAAAGAGCCGCCTCAGAGAATGCGTACGCGGGTAGTACCCCGCCCTAGACGCCAGCACGTATTTAAGCGCCAGCTGACACGCCTGTTCGGCGTGAAACGCCGCTACCCTCCCAGCCCTCAAATCATCCCTAGCCGCCGCCAGAAACATCAACGTCCGCTCCCTCAGAATCTCCACCTCCTCCCTCCCCACAACCCCCGCGCAAATCCATATATAAATGGACAACCCCACAATCCGTTCGATTCGCGCCGGAAGAGTTGCGTCGCGGACTACCCCACGGCAGTTGCTATTTTCGTCAGCGGGCAAACCCACCGATCTGAAAGCGACGTGGCATCGGCGATTTCTCTAAGTTGTCGCCTAGGTGGGCTATTTCACTACTTCCCTCTCCAAGCCAAAGCTAACGCCGGATGTGACTAGCTTCGATAAGATGCGGTGACGTATGAGTCGTAACGCCATCTTTCCCATCTATGTTGCGCCGAGAGCTGCTGGCTCTAACGGTTGAGGCGACTTGGTTATCCTAAAAATTGCCTTATTGCCGCCGCAATTCGTTTTATGCAGTTCTCAAACTGAGAGCTGGCGTCGTTGCTTCTCTTCAATTCAGAGTGAAGGTAGTTGCAGGCCTCGTCACGCTTAAGCTTATCGCCTGGGTTGAGGCCTAGCCACTCGGCGAATGCCTCTATATGCGGGTCGAAGACCACCGCGACGACTCCGGCGAGTTTGTTCACTCCCTGCCCGACCCAAACCTTTCCGCAGATCTGCGTCAGCCGAAAGTTCTTTTCCACCAAGATCCTCGCGTCGCCGATCTCGTAATCTATAACCACGACGAGGCGGTTGCACCGCGGCTTGATCTCCTTGACAACGTCCCGCAGTATGAGCTCGCGGCCGTAATTGCGCCTGTGGCGAACCTCGCCTCCCACCGCGTTTCTAAGGTATTCGCCTACGCATTTGTTGCCGTAGCACTCCGCTACGATGCACGTCTGCATAGACGAAGCACTTCGCGGGGCTTCATGAAGAGGATGTCCGCGGAGGTGACCAACTCCTCTGCCAGCTTGTCCTTGTCAAGCTCCGCAACCTCTGTAAGCCCCCCATCTCCCCTGTATACGTAATACAGCGTCACGTCTAGCCTGTCCCTCAGCAGAGAGACCAGGATCGGGTTGTGTGTTGTAATTACCACATATCCCACCTCGCTGAACTTCGCTATGTATTTCACCAGGAGGTTGAAGAACTGGGGGAAGAGCTGTCCCTCCGGCTCCTCTAGCAGTACGACTGTCCTCCCCTCTAGGCCGTGGAGTTTCGTGAAGAAGATCGCCGAAGAGAGACCCACAAGGTTGTACAAGATACGAAACACCGAGTCGGAAATGGCGGAGGACTTCATGGCAACGTCGTTATCAAACACCACAACCCTCCCATCACCTAGCAACTTAACCTCTACCCGACTCAGCTCGGCCAACTCTGCGTTTACGTCTCTGATAACCTCCGGCTGTTTCATTGCTACAACGCCGAAGTTTTTCCCATCCTCCCGCAAAAGACCCTGCGGAGCTTCAACTTTGACACCATTAACCATGCTATTTATAACGTCGTCTTTAAACCTATCAAATCCATAAAGTCTCGCCACAACCTTCTCTCCGAGGACTTCAAGTAATTTGCTAAACCGATCTGGATCAATCCCATATTCACGTGCACCATAAGAGAATAGGTAGAGAGAGCGGTCAGGAAGTTTGAAATACCTCGCAAATGGTACCTCGGTGTCGTTGAGTTCGAGGCGGAGACCTTGTTGGAAGTATATACGTAGCGATCGGCGCCACTCGCCGGTGCCTACGCTAATTTCGACGGTCTTTGTCAAGTCATAAAACGTAAAAAGATCGCTCACATCGTCGGTTCTGACTAGCCTAGATAGAGGCTCTCTGTCGACGTAGAACGCGTAGCGGTCGAGGTAGGTTGCAAGCGCTATGGCTTCTAGCACGTTGGATTTGCCGGCGGCGGGCGGGCCCAGCAGGACCGTGACTTTCCCCAGCTTCATTTGCACCTTTTCTATTGACTTGTAGTGGCTTATGGAGACCTCCACGGCAATACGTGGTCTTCCTTATAAAGGTGTTACTGGGCGAACCTCTTCAACACCTTTGGTATCCTCGGTATCAAGTCAGACGCAGTGATGTGGTACCCCAGCTCCGCGGCGGCGTCTTCGCCGGCGAGTCCGTTGACGAAGGCGGCGACGGCGGCGGCCTCGAGGGGGTCTCTGGTCTTGGTTAGAAAAGCCGCAACAAGCCCCGTCAAGACGTCGCCCGTCCCGCCGACAGTCATGGCAGGGGTGCCGGTTGTGTTTATCTTAACTCGCCTCCCGTCTGAAACCACGTCGTACCGCCCCTTGAGCAGAACGACAGAATTCAGCCTGGCCGCCCACTCCCTCACCACCGCCGCCCTCTCCTCCAGCCCCCTCGGCGGCTCCACGCCGGTAAGGGCCTTAAACTCGCCGGCGTGCGGCGTGAAGACCACAACTCCCCGCGGCGCCTCGCCCCTAAGCGCCTTGATGGCGTCGGCGTCCACCACAAGCGGCTTAACGCCGGCAAGCCTCCGGAAGAGCTCGCGGACGGCGTCGGGGGTTTCGCCCTCTACGCCGAGGCCAGGCCCCATGGCCACCACGTCGAACCTCTCCGCGAGGGCCGCAAGCTTCTCCACGTGTCTCAGCGATAGGCGGGGTCCCTCCAGCGGTATGGCGATTACGTCGGGGCTCTGGGCCTTGGCCGCCGTGGCGGCGGGATCAGGCGCCGCTATGACCGCCAGGTCGACGCCGGCGCGGAGGGCGGCGAGGGCCACGTAGACAGGCGCGCCGGAGTACTCAAGCGAGCCGCCGACGACTAACACCCTGCCGTGGTCTCCCTTCTTGCTGTCGGGCCGCCGGGATAAGTCGAGGTAGGCGAAGTCGCCGGGCCCCACCAACAGCTCGGCCTCAGGCGGTATGCCGATGGGCTCCACCACCAGCTCCCCCACGTACCTCCTCGCCGACTCCGTGAGAAGCCCCCTCTTCGGCTTGTGGAAGGTGACGGTGAGGGCGGCCTTCACGGCCTTGTCCCTCACTTCCCCCGTGTCTGGGTCGAGGCCGCTGGGGATGTCCACGGCGACTTTAGGCGCCGGGGCTATGTTCATGAGCTCTATGGCGGTGGCGTGGGGCTCCCTCAGAGCCCCCCGTATGCCGGTGCCCAACACCGCGTCGACAATCACATGGGCCCACATGAACCAGTCCTGAAGCGCCAAAAGCTCCAGGGGGGACTGCACGATCACCAGCTCCACGCCCCAGAGCCGCCTCACCGCCTCGTAGTTCAGCCGGGCCAGCTCCTCCCTGGGCTCCCCCAGCGCGATGA
Organism: Pyrobaculum sp.; assembly: GCA_009903905.1. The sequence continues at coordinate 25,318 of WYEI01000267.1, forward strand.
CCCTCACCCTACGCCCAGCCGCGTGGAGGTGCCGCGCCGCCGCGTAGCCGTCTCCGCCGTTGTCCCCCGTGCCGCAGACCACAAGCACGTTGACGGCGTCGGGGAACCGCCTAACCACGTTCCGCGCCACGGCGGCCCCGGCGTTTTCCATAAGCAACAGCCGGGGCACCCCCAGCCACTCCGCGTTTCTGTCGGCGATATACATCTCAACAGACGAAATCCCCTCCACGACACAAGAAACCACGCCATTTATAAATAAACACGCAACGGCGGACACCCGGGCCTAATCCCTATCGCCGCTGTCTCCCCGGCGCCTCGCGCGGGGCGTGAGGTATATGCGGCCGAAGGCGGCAACGCGCCACCTGTTGATCCGCCTCTGCATCCTCTCCCGAAGGGCGTAGCGCTCCTCAGGTGTGAGCTCCCGCTCCTCCGCTTCGGGCGCCTCGGCTTCGCGGAGCCCAATGCGGTACAACATAAGCGTGGAGCCGACCGCAGAGACCACGGCCGCCGCGTTTAGCAACGTTAGGTAGATGTCGAGGGGGTCCCTTAGCCACATGTCAAGGCTCTCCGCCAGTAATCTCGCCCAGAAGCCCGAAAATATGACGACGCTTGGGTTGACGGCTTTCTCTAGTTTTTTGTCTGTGAGGCCCCGTCTGGCGGCGTCGCTGAGGATGACGGCGACGGGGGCGGCGGCGATGGCGAAGGCCAGCGCCGCAGATGCCGGCGAGGCCCTGCCCACTGCCACCGGCATCGCTACAAACAGCGCTGTGAATGCGAAAGACACGGCCGCCACCTTTTTCAGCTTCACGGAGGCCTTTGGGTGTTACTTTTTCTGAGGACGCCTCGTTTGAGGAGTTCGGCTGTTGCCCACCGAGATAGGTAGAGCTTGCCGTCTTGCTGGGGGATTTCGTCTTCGGCGTCTAGGTAGTCGAGCAACGTGGCGGCGTCTACCCCCTTGACCACGGCGACTTTCCAGTACTCGCCGAGGGCGTACAGCTCCACCTCCGCCTCGGCATCCTCCAGTTGCGCCACGTATGTGCCTAGGCGGCGCATCTCCAGCTCCTCCATGAAGTCGGGCGGCATGACGTCCCAGCCAGCCAACACGCCGTTGCCTATCACCAGCTGTAGCCAGCCGCCGGGGACCTCCACCTGCGTCCCCACCGTACGGGGGATGTACAGCTCTGCAAACCGCCTGTAGAGGCGGAGCGGCACGTAGACCGCCCTTTTCCGCGGGTCGTAGATCTGCGACACGAAGGTCTTCACCACCTGGGCGACCCCCTTCTTCATCTGTCTGAAGTTGAGGGAGACGTCGAGGAGCCGTGTGAGGAAACCCCCGCCAGCCCTGACCACGCGTCCTCTGGCCTCCGCCGGGGCGATGACGGATATGTGCGAAGCGGCCTCCCTAGCCTCTCCCGGCGTGGGCATCTTAAGTACGGCGTACTTCCCGAAGTGCTCCACGATGAGCTCCCCGACGAGGTACACCAGCTCCAGGGGTTCCCCCTCCAGCTTATCCACAATTGCGGCGTAGCCCGCGGCGAAGGCCACCGCCTGCCGCCCAGCCAGCACTATACGGACTCTGTCTCCCGACTCGACGACGCTGTAGCTAAACCCCAGCCTATCCAGCAGAGACCTGGCAGACGCCGCCTCCTCCCTGGCTAAGTTGATCTCCACCAGGACGTTCTCCATACACATCTACAAGTCCTGTTTTTAAGTTCATATAGTGGGGTCTTCCGCCCTCTGTGGAGACTGTGAAGCTGGACAACGGGGTTACCGTGGTGCTGGACCGCTTCGAGTCGCCTACCGCGGCTGTGGTGGTGGCTGTGGGGGTCGGCTCGCTGTATGAGGAGAGGCGGCTGAGGGGCATCACGCATCTGCTGGAGCACATGTTGTTCCGCGTCCCGGGGTTCGACGTAGATGAGGCGGTGGAGTCGCTTGGGGGCTCCAACAACGCCTACACCCAGCGGGATCTCCTGGTGCTGACCCTGGAGGCGGTGTCGGAGTCGGCCCCGGCGCTGGTGGAGCTGGCTCACAGGCTTTATGTCAACGGGAGATACGACGAGGGGGACCTCCTCCGCGAGAGAGACGTGGTTCTTTCTGAGCTGAGGCAGGTGAGGGAGGACCCATCGGCGCGGGTGGGGGAGCTGGGCGTCCGGGCGCTCTTCGGCGAGTCGGACTGGGGCGACCCCGTGGGCGGCACCCCCGAGACCGTCTCCTCCATCACGCTGAAGGATCTCGTGGAGTTTAAGGAGAGGTGGTTCACGCCGGATAACACGGCGGTGGTGCTCTCCGGCGGCTTTGGCGGAGATGCGGTTAAACGCGTTGCGGAGCTCTTCGGCGGGCTTGAAGGGAAGGCGCCGACGAAGAGGAGGCCGTCGGCGGCGCCGGGGCCGGGGCGTATAGTCGAGGAGCGGGAGGTAGACGGCGTGTACTACGCCAAGGCCCTCCGGCTCTCTGCAGACGACCCAGCCGCCGTCTACGCTTGGTTATACGGCGCCGCCTTCCATCTGGAGACCGGCACCAAGTCCATCCTTTTCCACGTCTTGCGGACGGGGGGCGTGGCGTATTCCTATTACGTGGATTATGACGTGGTGGGAGACACGGGGTACCTGGAGGTGGTGGTGGAGTCTGCCCGGTCGCTGGAGGAGGCGCGGCGGGCCGTGGAGGAGGCGTTGAAGCCGAGGGAGCCGCCGCCGTATAGGCTGAGGTTTTTCGAGTATGTTTGGCGGTTGGAGTGGCGGAGCGCGGTCAACAGAGCCGTGGCTGTGGCGGAGTACTTGGCGAAGGGGGGCAGGCCTGAGGCGGCGGCTGAGGCCTTTAGGAAGGCGGCTGAGGGGGGCACGGCGTGGATGCCGCCTTATGTGGCGGGGGAGGCGGAGGCGGCTGTCTTGCCAGAAAACTATAAATAGTGGACAATTCTCCAGCTTATGAACAAGCTTACGACCGCAGTAGCGGCCGCCGCGCTCCTCTTGGCGGCCGCCGCAGTTGCATCTGCGTATCAAGCCGTCTCGACGGCGCAGACCATTTCAAGCCAGCTGGCTCAGCTTCAGAAAAGCCTTGACGAGGTTGCCCGCGACGTCGGGGGCCTCCGTGGGGATGTACAGGCGCTTAGGTCGACGGTGGCTTCTGTGAACAAGACGGCGTCGGAGGCGTACGCGGAGGCGCGGCTTCTGGCCCAGGTGGCGTCGCGGACGGCGGGTTCGCTTACGGTGAGGTACGCCAAGCTCTTTGCCGCGTCGTATGAGGGGGATGTATACGTCGTCACAGACGCCTTGGGGAGGAGGGTGTTGGCGGTGCCGCGGGGTCTGCCGCAGGATCTCGCCGCGTATTACCGGGAGAAATACAAGCCGGAGGTGGTGGTGGAGTACCCCGTCAGGAGGGCGGTCTTCATGTCGTCAACAGCCGTCGCCATGGCCTACCGCCTCTACGCAGAGACGGGCCGCGCAGATGTGTTGAGGTCTATCGCGGGGATCATGTGGGGCCGCGAGTACGATTGGTATCTGCCTGAGGTGAAGGCGCTTCTGGAAAACGGGACGATAGCCGACGTGGGCCCCGCCTACTCGCCTAATTTCGAGAGGATCGCCGCGTTGAGACCAGACGTGGTCTTTGTCTACTTCTACCCAGGCCCCTACGGAACCGAGGCGGTGATTAACAGACTGGCGCAGATGGGCATCCCCTACGTCGTGGTGAACGAGTTCCAGGAGGTGTCCCCCCTCGGCAGGGCCGAGTGGATTAAGTTCATCGCGGTCTTCTTCAACGCCACGAAAGACGCCGGGAGGATCTTCGACTCGGTGGAGGCCAGGTGGAACTCCCTCGTGTCGCTGGTGGCCGACCTGGAGAGGCCGAGGGTGGCGTGGTTCATAATCTTCGGCGGGGTGCTGTATCCGGCGGGCTCCGGCGCCAGGGAGCTGATACGCCTAGCCGGCGGGAGGTATGCATACGCCAACTACAGCAAGGTAGACCTGGAGGTGGTCCTCAGACATAGAAACGACGTGGACATCCTCATCTGGTCGGGCTACGGCCCCTCCTCGATAGGAGATGTACTTAAGATCGAGCCGAGACTTAAGGAGCTGAGGCCGGTCATCTTGGGCAGGGTCTACGCCTACAGCCCCGCCTTTTACCAGCTGGCCAACTCCTATCCGGACCGTCTATTGGAGGAGCTCGTGTGGATACTGCACCCAGAAGCGTTGCCGCCGGGCAACTTCACGCTGTTTGTGCATCTGCGGTGAGGCGGCTTCTGCTCCTCGTAATTCCACTACTTTTTTCCGCCGCAGTTCTGCTGGGGCCAGCCGGCTTAGACCCTCACATCATCGAGACGGTTAGGCTTCCCCGTGCCCTCGGCGCCGTGGTGGGCGGCGTTTTGCTCAGCGTGTCCGGCCTCCTCCTCCAGACCGCGCTGAGGAACCCCCTGGCGGACCCCTACGTGCTGGGGGTCAGCGGCGTCGCCGTCCTCGCGGCTCTGGGGTCGTACCTCCTGTGGAGGCTGTGGGGCCTTCCGTACCTCGGCTTCCTCCTCGGCGCATTGCTGGGCGCCGCCGCCGCGACAGCCGCCTTGCTCCTCCTCGCGAGGAGGGCGGGGATGCTCGTCGTGCTTATGGCGGGCGTCCTCCTCTCCTACGCCGCGTCCTCCGCGCTTCAGCTGGCGTTGCTGGCCCTCCCGCCGGAGGAGCTGGGCTACATATACGTGGGTCTCCAGGGGAGCTTCGCCGCCTACCCAGCCGGCGTGTGGGGGTACGTAATAGCCGCGGCGGCGCTTGTCCTGGTCTTGTTTGTCTATTTCAACTCGCGCCACGTGGCGGCGCTTCTACACGGCGAGGAGGCGGCGGCGGGGCTGGGGGTGGACGTGAAGAAAGCCGTCGTCTACGTCGTCGGCGCGGCCTCGGCGGGCGTCGGAGTCGCCGTGGCCTCCGTGGGGCCTGTGGGGTTCGTCGGCCTGCTGGCCCCCCACATGGCGCGTTGGGTAGCGGGACGCCAGAGGGCAGATCTGGTGCTTCTGGAGACGGCGGGGCTCGGCGCCGCCCTTGCCCTCGCGGCCGACCTAGCGACTAGGCTCCTTCTGCCCCGCGAGCTACCGGTCAACGTGGTGTTGTCTCTCGTGGGGGCTCCCGCGGCTGGCTGGCTTCTGTGGAGGTATGTACGTAAGATTTGACGTTGTCAAGAAGCTGGGCGACTTCGTCCTTGAGGCGGCCGGCGAGCTGGGGGAGGGGCTGACCTGCGTGGTTGGGCCCAACGGGTCGGGCAAAACCACCCTACTCAAGATCTTGGCGGGCCTCTTGAGGCCCGACCGCGGCTGGGTGGAGCACGTCGGCGTCAAGGCGAAGGTATACGTGGGGGAGCTCCATGTGCCGCTTGACGCGGCGGCGGTGGAGGTAGCGCTGGCGGGGAGATCCCGCTTCTCCCCAACGCCGGTGAGGAGGGAGGACGTGGAGGCGGCGAGGCGCTACATGCGCCTCCTGGAGGTTGAGGACCTCGCGGAGAGGAGGTGGCGGACCCTCAGCGGGGGTCAGAGGCAGAGGGTTGTCATCGCGGCGGCGCTTGCGGCGGAGGCGGACCTCCTCCTCCTCGACGAGCCTCTCGCCAACCTACACGGCGACTGGCGGGGCCGCGTCATGAAAACGCTCGCCGACTACGCAACCGGGAGGATAGTCGTCGTCACCACCCACCACGGCGACGTCTTGAAGTGTTGCCGCGCCTTGATTGCGCTTAGGGAGGGGAGGGTGGCGTGGCGCGGGAACCCCCAGCAATACGCCGAACCGCTAGACAGAGCTTGCGGCTAGGCCGTCTCCGGCGGGCGCTGTGCCGCATCAGCCGTTGCGTACTTTTCACTGCTTGTACGTGGATTGGGATGCGGCGGAGAAAAATTAATATACATATGCTCATCGTCGGGCATGTCTTCAGCGGTTAGGGTTGTGGAAAAGCAACTGGACGAAATTTTGGCGATTGCGAAGAACCCCGCGCAGATCCGAAACGCCGGTACTCTGGCGCATGTGGACCATGGGAAGACCACCACCAGCGACTCGCTTCTGATGGGCGCTGGGCTTCTGTCGCCGAAGGTGGCCGGGAAGGCGCTTGCGATGGACTACGTCCCCATTGAACAGCTGAGGCAGATGACGGTCAAGGCGGCTAACATATCGCTGTATTTCGAATACGGGGGCAAGCCGTATCTGATTAACTTCGTCGACACGCCGGGCCACGTGGACTTCACCGGCCACGTGACGCGCTCCCTAAGGGTCATGGACGGCGGCCTCGTGGTGGTGGACTCCGTGGAGGGCGTCATGACGCAGACGGAGACAGTGGTGAGGCAGGCTTTGGAGGAGTACGTAAGGCCTGTGCTCTTCATCAACAAGATAGACCGCCTCATCAAGGAGCTTAGGCTTTCGCCTCAGGAGATCCAGCAGAGGATTCTCACCATCGTGAAGGACTTCAACGCCTTGATCGACATGTTCGGCCCGCCGGAGTTTAAAGACAAGTGGAAGGTGGACCCGGGCAAGGGCCAGGTGGCGCTGGGATCGGCGCTTCATAAGTGGGGCATCACGATCCCGATGGCGCAGAAGGCGGGTCTCAGGTTCAGCAACATAGTGGATGCGTACGAGAAGGGGTACGTGGATAAGCTGGCCGAGGAGTTCCCGCTGTATAAGACCCTGCTGACAATGATAACCGAGCACGTGCCGCCGCCTAACGTGGCGCAGAAGTACAGAATCCCGAGGCTTTGGCGCGGCGACTTAAACAGCGAGGTGGGCAAGGCGCTTCTTGAGGCGGACCCCAACGGGCCCGCCATAGTGGCCGTCAGCAAGGTTAATAAGGACCCCCACGCCGGCTTGATCGCCACGGGCCGCGTATTCGCCGGCACCATCAGGGAGGGCGACGAGATCTACATAATCGGCAGGAAGCTGAAGAAGAAGGTGTTGCAGACATACATCTACATGGGTCCCGCGAGGATAATCGTGCCGTATATGCCCGCGGGCAATATAGTGGCGCTGATGGGCGTGGACGAGGCCAGGGCTGGCGACACCTTGGTGGATCCGAAATATGCCGACATCCCGCCGTTTGAGAGGATGAGGTACATCTCCGAGCCCGTGGTGACCGTCGCCATAGAGCCGAAGAACCCGGCGGAGCTGGCTAGGCTGGTGGAGGCCTTGAAGGACCTCGTGATAGAGGACCCCACCCTAGACCTCAAGATTGACCAAGAGACTGGGCAGATCCTGCTGTCTGGCGTGGGTACCCTGCACCTCGAGATCGCCACGTGGCTGTTGAAGGAGAGGACAAAGACCGAGTTCACCGTGTCGCCGCCGTTGATCCGCTTCAGGGAGACTGTGCGGGAGAGGTCGCAGGTGTGGGAGGGCAAGTCGCCGAATAAGCACAACCGCCTCTACTTCTACGTGGAGCCTCTCGACGAGACTACCATAGAGCTCATCGCCTTGAAGGAGGTAACGGAGGACCAGGACCCGAGGGAGAGGGCGAAGATCCTTAGGGAGAAGGCCGGCTGGGACGCCGACGAGGCGCGCGGCATCTGGGCCATAGACGACAGGTACTTCAACATAATTGTAGACAGGTCGTCCGGCATCCAGTACCTCCGCGAGATCCGGGACTACATCGTGCAGGGCTTTAGGTGGGCGGCTGAGGCTGGCCCCTTGGCCATGGAGCCCATGAGGGGCGTCAAGGTGGTGCTGACCGACGCCGTTGTGCACGAGGACCCGGCGCACCGCGGTCCAGCGCAGATAATGCCCGCCACTAAAAACGCCATATTCGCCGCCGTGCTCTCCGCGAGGCCGACGGTGCTGGAGCCCTTGATGAAGCTGGACATCAAGGTGGCGCCTGATTACATCGGCGCGGTGACCTCCGTGTTGAACAAACACAGGGGGAAGGTTCTGGAAATGACCCAGCAGGAGTACATGGCGTATCTGAGGGCTGAGCTCCCGGTGCTTGAGTCGTTTAACATAAGCGACGAGCTCCGCGCGGCCGCCGCCGGCAAGATCTTCTGGTCGATGCAGTTCTCGCGGTGGGCGCCCGTGCCTGAGTCGTTGTTGGCGGACCTCGTGAAGCAGCTGAGGAAGAAGAAGGGGTTGAAGGAGGATATCCCGAAGCCGACGGACTTCGTGGAGACGTTCTAATTTTTCAGCATAGAAACACGTCTTCACAGGTCGAGTCACGGCCGTGTCATCACAAGTCTCTCCACCTGGGCTTATTTAATATTTAAAAAGAGATAACATGTTGCTCATATGTCTATTAGGACCTTATTGGCGGTGGTTTTCGCAGTGGCTGTGGTGCTTGTTGCCGTCTTGGCGTTGCAGGCCTACCAGCAGACCACTGAGAAGAGGCTCGTAATCGTCGGGCCCCAGGGCATAAGCGACTTGGGCAAGGCGCTTGCGCAGGAGTTCAGCAAGAAATACGGCGTAAACGCCACCTTCGTGCCGCTGGGAGGCGCCGTGGAGATGGTAAACGAGCTGGTCCGCAACAGGGAGAACCCGCCTTGGGACGTGGCCATAGGGATTCCGGAGTTCTACTACACCGTGTTGATCGAAAGAGACGTCCTCTACTGCCCTGGAATAAAGGTAGACGGCGTGCCTGCCGACGAGTATTGGGACCCACGCGGGTGCGTCTACCCGCTGGATAAGTCGTACATAGGGATCGTGTATAACGAGACCGCGTTGGCGAGACTCGGCTTGAAGCCGCCCGAGACGTTGGACGACTTGCTCAAGCCGGAGTACAAGGGGCTCGTCGCGTATCCAAACCCCGTCACCTCGGGGACGGGTCTCGCGGTGCTTTCATGGGTCATGTCTGTGAAGGGAGAGGAAGAGGGGTGGCGCTACCTCAAGCAACTGGCGGGGCAGATCGCCAAGGTTGGCTACCCCAGCGGATTCACGGCTACGAGGAACGCGCTTAAGCGCGGCGATGTGGTTGTCGCCTTGTCGTGGTTCAGCCACGCCATAGACCCCGGCACGCCGCATATGCGCGCCGCGACCTCAAGCGCGTTTCTCTACAGAGAGGGGGTGGCGGTGCTTAGGAACTCGAAGAACCGCGACCTCGCCGTGGAGTTTATCAAGTTCGCCTTGAGCAAGGAGGGTCAGGACCTCGTGGATCCCTACAACTACATGCTCCCGGTTAGGCCCGACGCGAAGATAGAAAACAACATGGGCCTCCCGCAACCGCGTAGCGTCGTGGTGTACAACCCGGCGCTGGGGTCCAAGGCCGACGAGTGGAGGTTTAGGTGGCAGAGGGAAGTAGCCGGCGGGTGAGGCGGTACTTAACCCCCCCGCTTTTTTTCCTCTCCGCATTTACAGCCCCTTACCTCATTCTCCTGGCTAAATACGGCGTCTCCCTACAGGTGGACAGCTACGTGCTTCGGGTTTTCGCGTTTACTTGGGCCCAGGCGGCGGCCTCGGCGGCTTTGTCTCTGGCGGTGGGGCTTGCCCTGGTGCCGACGTATGTCCGGTTTCCCTGGGTTAAGCCCGTGGCTCTTGTGCCGTTTTTCGCCCCCGCCCTCTCCACTGTGGATGCGTTGATTAGGCTCCACGGAGACTTCATGTACGGGCCGTGGGGCATCGTGGTGGCGCACGCCGTGTATTACGGGCCCTACGTGGCGCTGGTTGTGGAGTCTAACCTCAGGTCTATACCGGCCGACTTGCTGGAGGCGGCCGATCTATACGTGAGGAGGGCCACCACAAGGCTGAGGATCGTCTTCGCCGAGTTGCGGCCCGCGGTTTTGTACTCCTTCTTTACCGTGTTTATCTTCAGCTTTCTCAGCTTCACAACCCCGCTTCTCCTAGGCGGCAGATACCCCACCCTTGAGCTACTCGTCTATATCTACGCCACCTCCTTCGCCTCTACGGACCTCGTTGCCAGCCTCGTGTTGCTGGGCCTACTCTCCTCGGCTGTGCTCGCCCTTCCCCTCCTCAAGATCCCGGCGCCCCCGCCTGCGGAGCCCGCCCCGAGGACCCCCGCCGTGGGGCCCGTCCCCACGGCGTTTTCCCTCGGAGCAGCGCTTTATTTCTTCGCTGTGGCCTTCTACATCTTCTCGCCTCTGCTGGAGCCCCGCGGCGTTGACGCCGTGGTTCAGCCTCTGTTTAACAGCTTCGCCGTGGCGCTGACGGCGTCTGCGGCTGTGCTTCTCGTGGTGTTGGCCTTCCTGGTTTCGGACTCCGTCGGCTCGCGGCTACCCGCGTTGACATATGTGGTTACGGTCTCCCTCTCAAAAAGCCTCTTCGCCCTCGGCTTCTTCCACATGGCCCAGCCGCTGTACGGCACCTTGCTTATTCTAACGGCGGCCCACTCAGTAGTTATCGCCCCCCTTGCTTACTCCCTCGTCAAGCCCTCCTGGGAGAAGATAAGAATAGATACCAGGGAGGCTTGCGTCTTGTACCTGGGTCCTTTGAAATGCGTCATGCGGATAATAAGCGAGGCCCTCGGCCCAACCCTCGTACAGACTTGGCTGGTGGCCCTTGCCTCTTCTCTGTCTGAGACGACGCTGGCGTTGATGCTCACCACGGGCGGCGCCGCGACGCTCTCCGCAGAGGCCGTCCGACTCCTCACCTCAAGAGCGCCAGACTTGATCGAGATGGGGCATTTCTACTCGGCGGTGCTCGCCCTTTTGGTGCTGGTGCTACTCGCCGCGTCGCGGCTCATAAAGCCGAGACCCTACTCCATCTGAGGAAAGCACTTCCCCTTGACCACGTCGAAGGAGAATGACCCTGACCGTGGCGGCTTGGGTGTGACGATTCTAACGTGTTGCCCCTCCACCTCCGCCAAAACCTCGTATCTCCCGGCCTTGTACCACACGGCGACGACGCGGCCGACGTAGGTGGTGCCAGGCGCCGCGTCCCACGGCCTGAAGTAGAAGAAGCCGCAGTCTGCCCTCAGCCGGTTTGTGTAGCCGAGGAACTGGGCCACCTTGGGCGTCGGCGGGTTTTCAAAAAGCTCCACGGCGTCCCCCTGGGCCGCCACCCGGCCGTCCATGAGGACCACCACGCGGCTTGCGACGAAGGTCGCCTCCTCGAAGTCGTGCGTGACGTACAACACGGTACGGCCCCTAGACGCCTCATAGATATAGGGCAGGACCTCCCCCCTCAGCGGGGTGTCCAGCGCCGTGAGAGGCTCGTCGAGAAGCAAAACGGGAGGCTCCAACACAAGCGCCCTGGCGAGGGACACCCTCTGTTGTTGCCCTCTGCTGAGCTGGGCGGGGTACCTCCCAGCTAGGTGCCCAAGCCCCAGGACTTCCAAAACCTCGCGCGCCCTCCGCACAGCCTCCTGCCTAGATGCGCCGCGGGAAATGAGCGGCTCCGCCACGTTTTCCAACACGGTGAGGGAGGGGAAGAGGGCGGGGCTTTGGAAGACGAGCCCCACTCCGCGGCGCCAGGGCTCGAGCGTCGTCACGTCGCGTCCGTCTATATATACACGGCCTTCGTCCGGCATAACAAGCCCCGCCACGATGCGGAGCAACGTGGATTTGCCGGATCCTGAGGGCCCCACGACGGCCACCCTCTCCCCCCTCCCCACCTCTAGGTCTATAGGTCCGAGTATAAAGTCGCCGAAGTTCCTCTTGACGGCTCTGAGGGATAACGCCATTACTTTTGGACGGCCTTGACGCGGAGTATGCCGGGCGCCGTGATGATCTCCTCCACCTCGTAGTTTAGCTCCTCTAGGAGGCACTGGACGGCTTTGGCTGTGACCTGGACGCTTTCTAGGCCGTAGCCGACCCCTATCGTGTCCATGGTGAACTCGCCGTCTTTCGCCTTGACCTCGAAGCGCTTAGCAGGCACCACCCTCTCCACGTAGGGCGCCAGCTCAACCGCCTTTTCCAGGTCTCCAAACACCGCCTTGATGTAGGCGGCCAGCATCTTGCCGGCGTCGCACCAAGCCCGTGTCACCGCGTCGGGGTTTTCCTTATACATCTCCACTATCATCCTGTCGAGGATCCTGCCCGGTACAGGTACGCTTTCTAGCTCCGTCATAACCTTGTAGAATTGAGCTATCTCCTTTATCTGGGCTACGCTGTAGCCCTGGCGGATGAGGTCCAGCCCCACGGCAAGTATCTGGTTGGCAAGGGCATACTGCGTCATGCCCAGCTCCTCGGCTGTGTTAGCAAGCACGTCCGCAACCTCCTTGGCCACGGCGATGTTCACCCTGTCTTTCTTCATGTTCATAAACCATAAAAATCTGCACCGTTTTAAATGTTGTGTACATTATGCGATAAATAGATGAGGTTGCATCCACATATCTATCAGAAATAGATTTCGAAACAGATTTTACAAAATTAAAACAACACTTGGAAAATTTTTAAGTACACAATGTTAATAGCGTGTGAGGCGCTACGCCATTGTGGGCCCGGTAAACGTGGGCAAGTCCTCTCTGTTTTACGCCCTCACAGGTCTTTACGTAAAGACCGCGAACTACCCCGGCACCACTGTGGAGATACACAAGGCGTATCTGAGGCGGGACGGCGAAAAAATCGAAATCGTCGACCTGCCGGGGGTTCTAAACCCCGAAAACCCCCTCGACGAAGACGAGAAGATCGCTATGAAGGAGATAGCGGAGGGTTCCTACGACGGCTTGGTGGTCGTCGCTGCGCCCCACGCGGTTGGAAACGCCTTAAAAATAGCAGAGGTGGCCAGCAAGTACAAGCCGGTAGCCGTGGTTTTCAACATGGCCGATCTCTGGACCCCGCCTTATTCGGAGGAGGAGCTTTCCAAGGCCCTTGGCGTGCCTGTGGTCTACGTGTCGGCCACCAAGAGAAGTGGCGTGGAAAAGCTGGTGAAGCTGTTGGTAGAGGGGCTTCCCAGGGGGACGCCGCGCCCAATCAAGTTGGAGCCTCCCGCTACCGCGGCGGTTAAGTCCTCCGTCTTGGCTCACCCCGTCCTGGCGCTTCTGACGTTGGTGGCGCTGGGCTTCGCCGCGGCGTTTTTCCTCATGGCTGTCGTCGAGGGAATCACGCCGTGGGGCGCTGAACTGCCCGTGTCGATAGTACAACTCTTGAACGCAGTTGACGGCGCCGTGTCCAGCTGGATTCTGGAGAACCTAGGCGGGCTTGCCGGCCGCTTCGTGGCGGAGGCCTTGTGGGGCACCTTATTAACTTTGTTAACAATATCAGTATACGTCTTTGTGGCTCTTTCGCTCATCACGCTGTATGAAGACAGCGGCGTGATTGCCCTCCTCTCCAGAAGCCTCGAGAGGCAACTAACACGCCTGGGCATACCTCCCCGGGGCGTCGTCTGCCTCTTTGTGGGGGCCTCCTGCAACGTGTCCGCTGTGGCCACGGCTAGGGTGCTGTGGGGAAGGGCAAACCGCGTCCTTACCGCTCTGCTGTTGCCATATGTGCCCTGCGTAGCGAGGCTCGCCATCTTCGCCGCTGTGGCGACCGCCGCCTTTGCCCACATGCCGTATCTCATACCGCTCGCCGTGTTCCTCCCCTACGTAGTCGCCTTTCTTGTGGTGCTCCTCGCGTCGCTGATATATAGACGCGTGCTGGCCCTGGGCGCGGCCGCCGGCGGCGGGGTGCCGCCCTCCCCGATACTCCTCCCAAACCTCCGCATATACACCTTGAAAGTGGCAGCTGAGTTCCGCGAGTTTTTCCACAAGGTGGCGCCGCCTCTTGTCGCCGTCATGCTCGCCCTATGGCCGCTTCAAGCCTTCGGGCCCCACGGCGTTGCCGAGGACGTCTCCCATTCCTATCTCGCCTTGGCCGGCCAAGCCATGCAACCTCTCTTCGGGCCGCTTGGCATGCCTTGGGAGCTGGTGATGCCGCTTATAGGTGGCTGGATCTTCAAGGAGGTGGTGCTGGGCCTCCTCGAAGCCACCGGCGGCTTGCAGTTGCTTCCCTCCTTGCCGCTACCAGCTGTGTTTGCCTACTTGGTGTTTACGGCCATGTACTCCGTATGTATCGCCACACTCTCTTCCATCTACAAGACGGTGGGGCTTAGGCTTACTCTGCTCAGCGTCGCGGCGAACCTACTCCTGGCTTACGTCGCCGCCTACCTCACCTACTTCACGCTTTCTCTAGTCTTCTAGATTTCACCGCGAGATAAGCCACAGGTGCCGCCACGTGGCTCATCAAGGTGTAGGGCACGGCCGCCGCCGTGGCCATTGCGCAAATCACGTGGACAACAAGAAGAACGCTCGCCACATCAAGAGTCTGCGGAAGAGATAGGGCGATCTCCACCACGTACTCCCTCGGCGCCGCGAGACCCATCGCCGTACCTGTGGCGGCGGTTAGGAGAAGCAACGTTGATATGAGGAGATACTCGCGGTCTTTTTCGGAAAGCCTCCCGGCAACCAGCAGAGCCAGGGCGGCTGTAGCCGTGAGGCCCATGGCGGTTCCCAGCTTTGGAAGGGCGGGGGGCACCTCCTTTACAAACATAAAGAAGTGGCCAAAGAGCGAGGTGATTATGGCGACGTGAAAAAGGAGCGACAGCGCCCTGAGCCGCTTGTTGAGGATCCCTCCGAAAGTCAAGAAGCGCATGAGCTCTTGAGGCGCCACAGCTGTGGAAGACTGTGACAGCGCCTTGTAGGCTCTGTAGATAGCCAGCGCAGTAGCCGCGGTAAATACAGGGAGGAATATCAGGAGCATGGTAGAGCTAACCTTCTGTGATTTAAACTGTTACTATGTAGATTTTGCACTTTTCAAACTGCTAAAATCCCCCTGGTATATGTCGGACGTGGATAAAGCCCCGTATGCCAGGTTTGTAGCATATGCCTGCACCCGCTGTAGGAACTGTATAGAGATATGCCCATCATATATCGCCACTGGCGAATTCGCCAACACGCCCATGGGGAGGCTTCAGCTTGTAAGGAGGAGAGCAACACCCGACGAGCTTTACAGAAGCTTCTCGCTGTGTGCCATGTGTAAGAGATGCGCCTACTTCTGCCCCCTGGGCCTCGACGTCGCTGAGGCGACGCGGCAGATAAGAGACGTGCTGACCGCCGCAGGCAAGCCCGTGTCGTATGTGGCTAAGGTGGTCGACAACTTCCTGAGGCATGGAAATAACGTGGGGATGCCTCCCAAGGTGGTGGCCATGGCGGCTAGGGCGTTGGTTAAGAAGATCATACAAGAGAAGGGGGCGGAGCCGCGGCTCTACCTCTTTGACGGAGAGCGCTACATGGAGGCGCTAAGCGGAGCTGAGGAGAGGCCGAGGGGGATAGTCGCGCTTCTTTTCCCCTCGTCTTCAGACCTGTTTGAGTTTGAGGAGGCGTTCCGCGGTTACGTGTACCTCCTTAATCTGCTGGGTTACGACGTTGTTTTAAGCCTCCGGGTGACCGATACTGCGAATTACGGCTACTACCTCGGCGCGGAACACATGCGTAAGATCGCGGGTATGTACCTAGAGGAGATACGGCGGGTGGGGCCGCACATCATAGTATTTGGGGAATGCGGCCACGGGTGGCACGTCTTTACGCGGCTTGTCGCGCCTAAGTCGCCTCGACCCGCCGTACATATACATCAGTTGTTGTTCCGGGCATACAGCCGCGGCGAGCTGAAGATAAGGCGTGTAGAGGCGCGACGGCCTGTGGTCTACATGGACCCCTGCAATTACTCGCGTGGTGCTTCTCCGATAGTAACAGAGCCTAGGGCCCTCCTAAAAGCCGCCGTGGGGGAGTACGTGGAGCTGTGGAAAAATCCGAGGGAATCCCTCTGTTGCCTGGGAGGGGGCGGACTCATAGCTCCTGAAGCAATGGAGCTGGCCGTGAAGTATTGGGAAAAGACGTATAGAGGGGTGGAGTTCGGCACCGCTGTGAGGCCCTGCGCCACCTGCAAAGCCCAGCTGAGGAGGGTCTTCCACGCGTTGGGAGTCCAGGCCGAAGTGGCGGGCGTCGTGGATCTTCTCTACCGGGCTACGTAGAGGAGAGGACTTGAGAAAGGCAACCGGTAGGGGGCTCTACGCCAGCTAAGGCGCAGATGGCGCCATAGCTCCCACCGAAGGCTTCAAGCAGAGTTTTCTTGTCGACGCCCAGGTCTGACTCTATGACCGAGGCCGGGGGACACACCTCGTATTGCTGCCAGAAGCTCCTGACGTACTCCACCACCTTCCTTACTGTGTCTGTGAATTTTATACCATTTATCTCTGCGAGGAGCTTTGCAAGCTCTAGGCTCCACTCCTCCTTGTTCTTCGGGACGCAATTTTGAAGCTCTATCCGCCTCCCCGCCAGAACCACCGCGTTTGGACACCTCACATCTGTCATAGGCCGTCAGGTTTAAAGCGCTGAGGTTGGTGCAAAATAAACACACCAAGAAACATGAAGTGACTCAACTGTTATAAAAATCCGCTTAATTTGTTTTTTATGTATCCGCAACTGGATGAGGTACACAACCTTGTGAGGAAAACAGCAAGAGACTTCGTGGAGAGGAAGGTGGAGCCCAACGCCAGGCGGATTGACCAGGGGTGGTACCCCAGGGAGCTGTTGCGTGAAATGGGGGAGCTGGGCCTCCTCGCGCCGCACGCCCCGCCGGAGTACGGAGGCCCCGGGCTGGACTTCCGGAGCTTGGTGCTTGTGGTGGAGGAGGTGGCTAGGTCAAGCCCGGCTCTGGCCACCGTCGCGGAGGTTCAGGGCTCCATGATTGTGTACAACCTCATGCACTACGCTGGGCGGGAGCTCTGGGAGAAGTGGCTACAGCCCGCCGTGAGGGGGGAGAAGATCATAGCCTTCGCTCTTTCCGAGCCTTGTTGCGGCTCAGACGCCTTCTCGCTTGAGACGAAGGCGGAGCGCGTGGGCGGCTCGTGGGTTATCAATGGAACTAAGCTGTGGATAACCTCGGGCATGTACGCCGACGCCTTCTTAGTGGCGGCGAGGACTGGGTCGCCCAAGGAGAAGCACAAGACCGTGACGCTCTTCCTCGTGGAGCGGGAGAAGTGCGTGGAGACGAACCCCGTCACCGTGATGGGAGTCAGGGGGACCGGCACTGCGGAGGTCAAGCTCCACGGTTGTGAGGTAGGCGACGAGACGATAGTAGGCGGTTTAAACGGCGGCTTCAAGGTGGTGCTCGACGATCTAAACAACGGCCGCACCTGCGTGGGCGCCATAGGCCTCGGCATCGCGCAGGGCGCCATAAAGGAGGCCGAGGCGTACGCCAGGAGGAGGACGGCGTTCGGCACTGCCATAATTAACTTCCAAGTTCTTCAACACTACGTGGCATCAATCAAGGCACAGATAGAAGCTGTGAGAGGCGTTGTCTACACCGCGGCCTACTACAGAGATAAAAACGTCGAGTTTCTCCCGCTCTACGCCCAGATAGCCAAGTACCTGGGGTCACGGCTCGCCGTAGATGCAACACGCATAGCTATGCAGATAATGGGGGGCTTCGGCTACTCCACAGACTCCAAGGTGGAGATGCTGTATAGAGACGCCAAGGCCACCGAGATCTACGAAGGCGCCAACGAGGTGGTTCTCAACGCCTTGTTTAAACTCGCCGAAAAGTACGAAGCCTAAAGGCTGTAGACCTCCCCGCCTCTGAAGTAAATCCTCCCCCTGACCGCGGCCGCCGCCACTCTGCCGAAGGCGGCGAAGCCCTCAAAAGGCGTGTATCTACACTTACCTGCGAAGTCCTCCCCACGCACCTTAAACTCCTCGAGCTTAACCACGACGAATGTCTCCTCCGCCTCCACGCCGAGGAGGCGGGCCGGCCTGTGCGAATACAGCCTAACCACGTCGCCCAGCGAGATTACGCCCCTCTTCCAGAGGGCGAGGAGGAGGCTCAGCGACACCTCTATGCTACATATGCCGGGGGGCGTCGACTGCGACCGTTTCTCCTCCAAGGTATGTGGGGCGTGGTCAGTGGCGTACATATCCACGAGACCCGCGGCGAAGGTTGCCAGAAGCGCCTTCCGGATCTCCGGCGTCCTCAGCCGCGGGTTCACGAGACAGAGACCTGGGTCTCTGCAGTTCTCCACGTCCAAGAGCAGGTGGTGCGGCGTGACGTCCACCGTGGCCCAGCCCCGGGACGCCTCCGCCGTCTGGGGCAAGGTGATGTGGGTCAGATGCACCTTTGCCCCGGTTAAGCTGGCTAGGGCACGCACCCGCTCGACACAGCGGAGCTCCGCCTCGGGGGGACGCTCCGGGCCTTTGAAGTAGGCAGGGTCTTCGCAGTGGAAAACCACAACGCAGCCAAACGCGGCGCATTTCCGCATCAACGCCTCCACGTGGCCCCAGCCGTAGGTCTCCACGTCCTCCGGATAGACCTTGACAGAGCCGGGCCTGGCGGCGTCCAGCTCCGCGAGGTCCTCCGGGACGCCCATGTGTAGCCTGTAGATGATGGGGAGGGATGCCCCCTCCTCCAGCCTCTTGCGGTAGAGCTCCGCTGTCCTTATGTGGGGGCTCGTGTTGGGCATGTCGCCGACTGCCACCACGCCGCCCGCCAGCGCCGCGGCGGCGCCTCCGGCCAAGGTCTCCTTGTGTGAAAGCCCCCAGTCTCGGAAGTGGACGTGGATGTCCACCATGCCAGGCAGGATGATGTAGTCGTTGGAAAACTGCAGGGTCCTGCACCCCTCCCGCCCTAGTCTCACCCGGGCGAATCTGCCCGCCACGTAGGCCCTGCCCTCTACCCTGACGCAGTCCACGGCGTTAGCAGACAAGGCGGGGGGCCGGGTCGGTCTCGTAGCGGCACAGAGCTCTGCCTTGGGAGGAGTAGACGGCGGCCCTGTCTCCCCTCACTTTTATAACGACGTCTGCGAAGGGCCTAAGCCCGAAGTCTTTATCCACGTTTATAAAAACGGCGACGCCAAGCCTTCTGAGCTCCTCAATCTCCCTCCTGTTTATGTCGAGAGCCTTCCTGCCGTATACCAAGAACTCCACGTCTACGCCTTCTGAGATCAACACGTCTGCATCTGTCTCGGCCAAGGTCTCGTAAAGCCCCTTGATGTGCGTGAAGTGTGACTGGGGCCGGGGCTCCACCTGTTGCACCGAGGCCCTGCCCCCGAACTTCTCCACAAGTGTAGAGGCGGCGGAGGCGTCGCGGAAGAAGACGCGGTAAAGCACCTTAAGCCCCTCGCGGGAGAGCTCCGCCGCGGCCCGAGCAAGGAG
>WYEI01000228.1 GCA_009903905.1 Pyrobaculum sp.
GTTTGCCGAAGATTTCGTAGGCCCTCTCGGCGTTTTTCACCAGGTTTATGGAAAAGGCCCGTTCCTGCCTGATGAGCTCCAGGGTCCTCCTGCTTCTGTGGAGCGGTACCCCCACGAGAGGCGGGTCGCCGGGGATGACCAGCGGCCACCCCACCACGGCGCCGTGGCCCCCCACGACGACTACCAATACGGGCGTGGGTAGCGGCGACTTTTCACACACAGAGTTAAATAACGGGCTAATTTTAAAATATGGAGTACGAAAAGGCCGTAATTACCACCGTCACGTTGCCTAAATCCCTAGTGAGGAAGTTAGACAGGCTGGTGACGAAGGGGGTTTTTCCAACCCGCGCAGACGCCGTAAGATACGCGGTCGAGAGGCTGTTGAAGAGATACGAAGGCTAGATTATCTCGTATCTCCCGTCGGGGTAGACTCTGGCCCCCGACCTGCGCGTCGCCCAGCATGAGAAGACTATGCCTATGGAGAACGTGGCTGGGTGCCTGTAGACGTATTCAATGTGTACATCCAGCGCCGTCACCTTGCCCCCTATTCCGTGTACGCCCATGCCGAGCTTGTTGATGGCCTTCAGCAACTCCTCCTCCATCTTTGCAATTTCTGGCTCTGGGTGTCTGGACCCGACGGGCCTGAGTGCCGCCGCCTTTTTGGCGAGTTTCGCGGCAATGTCTACCGAGGGGCCTATGCCTACGCCTACTATAACCGGCGGGCAGGGCATGGGCCCTGCGTCTATCACGGCCTCAAGAACTAGGCGCGGTAGCTCCTTCATGGCGACGCCGGGCGGCAGGGTTAAGGCTTTGCTGGGGAGCTCCGTCCCGCCTCCCTTAGGTACGTAGTGGAACTCCAAGTAGTCGCCGTCGAAGAGCTCCACCTCGAACCAAGGCGCGCCTACCCCGGTGTTGTCGCCCAGGTTCTTTTCGGTGAAGGGATGGACTGTGTTGGGCCTGAGGGGTAGCTCCTTTGTTACTTCGCGGATCGCCTGGGTCAGTATGTCGTATATTTTGCTCCTCAGCGGGAAGCGGTCGCCGAGTTTTATGTAGAAGTTGGGGAACCCCGTGTCTTGACACACCGCGGCTTTTTCAGAGGTGGAGAGCTCGATGTTTTTCAATATGGCGCCCAGCTGGACCTTGGCCGGCTCGTTTTCTTCCGTTTCAAGTGCTTTTTTGAGAGAAGTTGTGACGTCAAACGCGGGGCCTACCGCCGCGCGGATGATAACCTCCTTGGCGGCCTTGAGGATAACCTGCTCAAGCATGTGGCTTAGTGGATGGGTGTTAAAATATATTTATTGCTTCATCGATCTAAAAGAGCTACGTATCTAGCCGTGTGCTAAATTTTAAAATACACATACATAATAGACCATGCCCATATACCACTTGAAAACTCCTCTTTCTGCGGAGGATGTGGCGAGGCTCCGGGTTGGGGACACGCTTTACATAAGCGGCGTCGTGGTGGCGGCGCGCGACTCGGCGCATAAGAGGATGCTGGAGTACATAGAGCGCGGCGAGAGGCTTCCGGTTGACCTAAGAGGCGGCGTTATATACCACGTGGGCCCCGTCGCCCGGAAGACCGAGAAGGGGTGGGAGGTCATAAGCGCCGGCCCGACCACTTCGGCTAGGATGGAGGCGTTTGAGGCTGAGGTGATCGAGAGGTTGGGGGTTAAGCTGGTGGTGGGGAAGGGCGGCATGGGGAGGAGAACAGCCGAGGCGATGAAAAAACACGTGGCGGCGTACGCCATCTTTACCGGCGGCGCTGGCGTCTTGGCCGCGAAGGCGATTAAACGCGTTGTCGACGTGTATTGGCTTGACTTGGGCATGGCCGAGGCGATGTGGGTCTTCGAGGTGGAGAACTTCGGCCCGCTTACTGTTATGATTGATTCCACTGGGCGCAACTTCTACGACGAGCTACGCGAGGAGGCCAGGCGGAGGATCCCCGAGATTTTGAACTCCATCGAGTGGCCGCGCCACTAAGGTTATATTGACGTAGGGTTTCGTCGTCGTGGTTTTTGAACTGTTGCATCCAAAGCTCCGGGAGGCTATAGAGGAGCTTGGCTACACCTCCCCAACGCCGGCGCAGGAGGCCGCCATACCTAAAGTGCTCTCTGGCATGCACACCTTGATCATAGCGCCTACGGGGTTTGGCAAGACGGAGGCCGCGTTGTTTCCCGTATTTTCAAAAATGCTGGAGGCGTCTGGGATGGGGGTAAGGGCGCTTTACATCACACCTCTTAGGTCCCTTAACAGAGATCTGCTGAGGCGGCTTTATGGGCTGGCTGAGAGGCTGGGGTTCACGTTGGCGGTTAGACACAGTGACACGGCGGAGTCTGAGCGGAGGGTTTTGGCGTCTAGGCCTCCCGACCTGCTCATCACCACGCCGGAGTCGTTGCAGATTTTGTTGCTGCACCGGAGGCTTAGGGGTAGTTTGAGAAACGTGCGTTATGTCGTCGTCGACGAGGTTCATGAGCTAGTTGGAAGCAAGAGGGGGGTTCAGCTTGCCGTCGGGCTTGAGAGGCTTGTGGAGCTTGCCGGGGAGTTTCAGCGGGTTGGTCTCTCCGCCACCGTGGGCAACCGGGGGCTTGTTGCTGGGTTTTTGGGCGGCGTGGGGAGGGCGGTGGAGGTGGTTGACGTGTCGGGGGAGAAGGCGTATGAGATAGACGTGGTTTTGCCGACGCCGGCAGATGAGGATTATATAAAAGCTGAAGAGCTCGACGCCACGCCTGAGGCTGTGGCGAGGATAAGGAAGGTTGCTGAGTACATAAGGGGCTCCAGGGGTGCGGTGTTGGTTTTCACAAACACGAGAGATGGGGCTGAGTTCCTTTCCTCTAGGCTTAAACGCCTCCTCGGCGACGTGGTGGAGGTTCATCACTCCTCGCTGTCTCGCGAGCATAGGATTTCGGTGGAGGACAGGCTGAAGCGGGGCGAGCTTAAGGCTGCTGTGGCCACGTCGAGTCTGGAGCTGGGGATAGACGTAGGCGAGATCGACCTGGTTGTGCAGTACGGCTCTCCGCGGCAGACCTCCAAGCTTCTCCAAAGGGTGGGGAGGAGCGGACACAGGCCGGGGCAGGTCTCCCGGGGGGTTGTGGTGGCTTCGGATTTGGAGGATTTGTTGGAGTCTGAGGTTATTGCCGAGAGGGCCCTTAAAGGGTTGCTGGAGGGCGATGTGGAGTACCATGAAAACGCGCTTGACGTCCTTCTGCACCAGGTGGTGGGGATCGCGCTGGAGGCTAGGCTCGACGGCAGGGAGGTGGACGTGGGGCACGTGTTGCGGGTGGTGCGGCGGGCTCATCCCTACAGGTACTTGACGGAAGACGACCTAAGGCTTGTGCTGGATTTCGCCGAGAGGCACCGTCTCCTTAAAGGGCTGAGGCCGAGGAGGGGTAGTCTCAGGTACTACTTTGAAAATGTGTCCACAATACCCGACGAGAAGAAATACAGGGCGGTTGACGAGTCCACCGGCAGGTCCGTGGGTGAGTTAGATAGGGAATTTGTATTCTCCATAGAGCCCGGGACGAAGATGGTGTTGTCCGGCAGGGTTTGGGTTTTCACGAGGCGTGAAGACGACGTGGTTTATCTCTACCCGGACTACGACGTCGTTGGGGCGTTGCCCGCGTGGGTCGGCGAGCAGATACCTGTGCCGTATGAGGTGGCACAGGAGGCGTGTCGTAAACGCGCGGAGCTTCTTAGATCCGCGCTGAGGGGGGATGCGGAGTTGCCGGTTGACCTAGACGGCATCGAGGAGGGGCTTATACCGGAGCCTGGGAGGTTGCACGTACATATAGTGGGGAACAGATACGCGGTGATTCATAGCTGCCTGGGGTCTAAGGGGAACGAGGCTCTGGGTCTTTACCTCTCCTACGCGCTTTCTGGCTACGTAGGCCCTGTGGGGTACAGGGCTGATGCGTACAGAGTGTTGCTGATATTTAGGGACTACGTCCCTCTGCAAGCCTTAGATGAAGTGTTCAAGAGGCCTCAGTCATACGTCTACACGACGCTTAGGAACGCTGTGAAGAACTCGAAGATGTTTAGGTACCGGTTTTTCCAAGTGGCGAGGAGAACGGGGCTTGTGGCTAAAGACGCCGAGGAGATCCCCAGCCGGCTTGTCGAGGCGTATCTAGACGACTTGCCGGGCTTGGAGGCGCTTAATGAGGTGTTTGTGGAGAAGCTGGACGTGAAGGCGCTGTTTTACCTGCTGGAGGCTCTGGTCAAGGGGGACGTGACAGTAAAGAGGCTTGCGAAACCTACTGCGCTCGAGAAGCCAATTCTAGAGGAGGCTCTGCGGGTGGATTTCTCGTTTAAGGGCCTCTCCAAGGAGGCTCTTGCAGACCTCGCCCGCAAGAGGATCATGAACAGAAACGTGACATTGCTTTGTCTCAACTGCGGCTGGTCATATGCGGCGAAGGTCTCTGTGATCCCTGACGATGTTTACTGCCAGAGGTGCGGCGTGAGGACGTTGGCGGTTTTAAAAGGAATCGACGTGGAAAAGGCGAGGCAGGTTTTGAGCAAATACAGACTTAGACAGAGGATGAGTGCGGAGGAGCGGAAGATCTTAGAGAAGTTGCAACAAAGCGCCTCTCTTGTGCTTGAGCACGGTAAGGTCGGCGTCGTGGTCCAGTTGGCACACGGCGTGGGCCCAAAAACCGCCGTGAAGATCCTCAACAAGGTATTTGAGGGCGATGACCTCTGGGCCGCTATATTAGACGCGGAAAAACAGTTCGCGTCAACCAAGGCGTTTTGGGACTAGTCAACGCCTTTAGACTTCAGAAATTCCTCGAAGAGCCGCTTCGCCCGCTCAGCCACCGGACCCACGCCTTCTACCCCTATTTCGCTGACGCGGACCTTATCGCCTATGAGAACAGTGTTTGTCTCCTCTACGTATTTAACCATGCCCGGAAACACCTTCTCTGCGTATTTTGCGAACTCCCGCATGTCTATGCGCTTCTCTATGCTGTCTATATGAACGATGTATCTGTACATAATGAAAACTCTGGCGTATTTCTCGCCTGTTTTACCCACTGCGTTTGAAAGAACGACGTTGAGTTGGGTGTCAACGGCGTGGAGGACTCCTCTGTAGACCTCCCCATTTGACAAGACCACCTGTACCTCTTTTCCGATTACGTTGTTTAGCTCGGCAACAAAACGTTTGCTGGATTCCGCCAGTGTTGAAGCCATGAGGGGGGCGAGTTCCAAGTATTAAAATTTGTAGGGTTCACCAGCCGTTTTAGAAGCGCTACCCAGCGGCCGTTGAGGTTTTACAACAGGCGAAAGCCCCGCCCTTCAGGGCGGGGATGGGGAGAAAGCTTTAAAATAGGCGTTTTCACAACCATGGCCCCTACTGGGGGGCGGATGACCCGCGGTGCTGGCCCGGGTAGCTCCATGACCTCGGCCCGAGGGGCCGTTGAAGGCCGGGCGAGGGTGCTGATGAGCCGCCTAAAGGGGGAACCCCCGCCCTTTAGGGCGGGGAGGAGGTCAGATAAGACCGACGTATACTTTTTCGCCGATTTTTAATGGGAGTTCTTTCTTGATGTCGAGTTGCAGGCCTCCTATGGAGATCCGCGTTATTCCCTCCCCTACATAGTACACAATGCCCCATGCATAGACCTTGTACTTGTGTAGATCTTGGTCTTTTTCTTTATGTATAACTAGTTTTATTTTATTTCCTTTAGATATGCTTATTCCAAGCCTATCTAGCGGTAGCTCCAGTACCACATCTACATCGCCTTTCAAGGTGATTACGTTGGGGGCGCCGCTTGTTACGTCGTCAACTTTTAGCGAAAACTCCATGCCGCATGTTTTGGGCTCGGTATAAAAATTTGATCGTCTCTCCACGTCGGCACGACGCCGCCCCTAATGGGGATCTTGGCGCCGCAAGCGGCACATTCACCCCTCCGTCTGCTCCAGCCACTTCTCTATGGCGTCTGCGAGCTCTTTATAGCGCCAGAAGCCGTCGAGGTGCTCCCTGCCGCACTCGATCTCTATGGTGCCGTCGCTCCTCAGGTATACCCCCGGCTCCCTCCCGGTGAGGGCTTTTATCACGGCGGCGAATCTCTTGGCGTCTGCCTCTCTGCCGCCGGGGGCGTCGGCGCTGGCGTAGGCGAAGGCCTTAGCCGTGTTTCCGTCGTATCTACCGTAGGTAATCGCATACTCACGCAATACGTCGTCCACCTTCGCCGTAATCTTAATCCTCAGCAGGGGTTTGCCGCTCTTGCCCTTCTCAAGCTCGGCACTCCAGCCTTCTACCTTCACCGTGTGCTCCTCGCCATTCACCTCTACCCTCTTCTCGAAGCCCTCTAGCGTTAGGGAGCCTCTCGACATCCCCTCATCTATGATCTCTTTGACTTTTTCGTAGAAGGCGCCGCCCTTTTTCTTCGCCCTCTCAAGTATGTACTTCACGAAATCCGCCGCCAGCTTCTGCTGTTCGCCGGAGCCGCGGACGGAGAGCCAAGCGGCGTGCGCCAAGCCCTCCCTGAGGATTGAGACGTAGCCATTCTTGCCGCCCTCCGGCATTTTCACCGAGAAGTGCCTGCCCTCCCTAAGTCCCATCTTCTCGAGCCAAGCCGCCTCCTGCTCTATGCTGTCGCGGCTGGTGGAGCCGAATCTGATTATCAGCGCGCCGCCACCGGACAGCCACATACCGTACTTCGACAATTCCTCCGCCAACACGAGCCCCTCCTCCAGCTTCACCAGCCAGCCCTCAGCCTTGCCGGCGTCCACCAGGTCGTTCTCTACAGCCCTCTTAACGATCTCGGCGAGGACTTTTCTGAGCTCCTCGCGTCCGGCCGCCAGCTTATCGGTAGTGACTTCGATGTACCACATGCCTTCAACGCCCTCCCTCTTCACCTCGGCGGTGACGCCCGCCAGTCTCAAGAGGCGCGCCGCCAGCTCGACGCGGCCCCGGTTCGTCGATTGGAATTTGAGTACAATGGCGTCGCCGCGTAGATATACGTTGTACTTCACGGCGGCGCCGCTCACCGATATGATCAAATCCGCGGCCCCGCCGCTCTTGGTAGGCCTCAGCCTCTCCCAGCTGATGCCGAGCCCCCTGGCCCCGAGCCTCACGACCTCAACCAGCTTGTGGTTGATAACCTTTTCATCCCCCTCAAGCAGAGGAGGCCCGTAGAGGAAGTATAAGTCAGCCAGCTTGACGGCATCATCGCCCGACGCTACTACCTGGTACCCACTCCCAACGTTTACCGCTTTCGTCTTAATGCCGTAGGCCGCGAGGGTGGCCGCCCAGAGCAGGTCGATTTCGCGCTCGCCGCTGGTCAAGATGACCACCCTCATCGCCGCGGACACAAATCCGTCTCCGCCTACTGCGTCGGAGATAACAGCGGCGAAGTAACTCAGCGTTTCCTCGTTTACGCCCAGCCGCTCCGCCTGGATAAGCAGAAGGGCTGGCGCTATGACCTTCCTCGCGGTTTTGTCGTCGCCGAGTTCGCTCTTTAAGCCCTCCAACTTCTTCAACGCCCCGGCCAAGTCGAAGCCGGAGCCGATCTCAACGTCTTCTTTAAGTAGCTCATTCACCGCGCCTAATACCTCGCCCCAGTGATCAGCAACCCACTGCTTAAGGCCGTCCCAGCTCTTCACGTGAATGAGGTCCTCTAGCCCCGCCTTGGTTCCCAGCATCTTAAGCCACCCACCCTCCGCGCTTATTCTGATCGCGTCGTCGAGGTTCTTAAGGGGGGCCCCAACCACGACTACTAGCTTCGGCCCCTCAAGAGTCAAGGACATGCTGAGCCCTACAACAGACCAGCCAAACAGAGCATGAGTCTCAGCAAACTGCCACAGGTGGGAGGTAGACATCGCCAACGCCCTCATGGTCTTCTTTCTGGTTATCGCCACGTCTGAGGTAGCCCAGCTCAGCATGTAGGGGAGGCGGTCCTCGACGGGCAGGCGTCCCCCGACCTCCTCCGCCGCCTTCATCGCCGTCTCAAGCTCCGGCTTGAAGAACTCCAGCCACCTCTCCACATCGTCGAACTTCAAGGCGTAGATTATGCCCTTTCCCACCTTCTCAATCCACAGCTCTATGCCCAGATCCACGAGCCCGCCGCCCTCCCTCATGTTATAGAGCTTAAACACGTAAGACGACTCGGTCTCCTTCTCAAACATCAGCGCCAGCTTGCCGCCCTTTACGAGCTCCTCAACGAAGCGGCTGTAGTGGTCGGCGCCTGGCTTTAGGAAGAGGCGGCGGAAGGCCTCCGCCACCATCTCCCCCACTTCAGCCGGCCTCTCCACCTTCGCCCTCTCAGCTTCGATGCGCGCCGTATTCGGCGCATAGTAAAAGAGCCAAGCGGATCCGCCCTCCTCAAGCCAGTGCCAAGCCGCCTTGCCGAAGGCGCCCCTCCTTCCCAATGTATACTCCCTATAGGCGATAAGAGCGGCGTAAGCCTTCACACCGAAATTCACGCCGCTGAATTCGGAGAGCTCCGGCGCCTTCGCCTCAGCCAGCCTTCTGGCCATGTCCTCGTCCACGTCTAGGAGGTCTCTCAGAACGTGCCTGACTGCGTATTCATTCAGCCGCTTCCTGAGGATCTTCAAGGCGTCTTCGAAGGCCTTGCCCTCCTCCTCCGCCAGCTGTGTTAGCAGGCCGAGGTCAGCCATGTACACAACCCGCCTGAACGGCTCCTCGCCCACCTCCACCCTCTGCACCGCCTTCCCAAGCCCCTCCACAACCTCTCTCAACGCAGATCTGTAAACGCCGAAGGCCTCCTCCAACGCAAGGACGGCGTAGAAGAGGGCCTTCTTCTTCCCCTCGTCAAGTTCTCTATACGCCTTGCCCTTCATAAGCCTACTCTCCTCAGAAGGCGTCGGCAGTATCAACACCCTCAGCGATTCCCAAGGCTCCGCCAACTTCACTTCCCCGGCGTTAGCCGCCTTGGCGATTTCCTTAAACCTCTTGTAGGGATCGGGAGCCTCCCTCAGAACCTTAAACGCCTCCTCCCGCGGATGCTCCCTAACGCCGGCGGGTATAAACGGCGTCAGAGACGCCGCATACGCCAGCTTATCAAACTCCACAAGGCCCCACATGTTCAACGCGGCAGACAGCGCAACCACCCCAGCCGCGACGGCGGCCATGAGGAAGAGGTATGCCCTGTGCTCGTCGATCCAAGCCAACACCCTCGTGATGGCTTCCACGAAGAGCTCAACGAGGCGCTGAACCGTCACCTTCATTCGCTCGAACGCCTCCTTCGCCGCCTCGTACAACGCCTTGGCGGCCTTCTGCACATACTCAACAGCCTCCCTAAACCGGCCAACGTCCACAAGCGCCACAGCCGAGGCGACGGAGGAGACAACGGCCTCCGAGTAGAGGCCGCTGTATACAGAATAAAGCGCCGCGGCTGAGGCGGCTTCTCCACATCTACGCCACATCTCCATGCGCCAGTTTAAAAACAACTATACGCAAAGAAAACAGCTGAGGATTAGAAGAGAGACGATGGAGAGGCTTAGTGAGTAGCCCGGCCGCCCGACCCGGCGGAGAAGTTGTTGAAGAAGTGGCCGGAGTTGCAAGCATTCGGCGTGGAGTGGGTTAAGAAGTGGCTGGATCTTAGGGAGAGGCTGGTGGAGATTGCCAAGGTGTTGAGGAGGTTTCCGTGGATGGTTGATGTGGTGAGGCAGAGGCCGATGAGCATCCTCCACCCCTACACGGTGGAGGTGTATGTGGCAGTGGACGGCTCTGAGACGTGTCTCTCGCTCGCCGCGTCGAAGGCGTACTGCGCACAAGACGGAGCCGTGAGGGAAGTCAAGCTAGAGCTGGAGTTTAAACGATACGAGACATACGAAGACAGGATAAGAGAAGTGTACCGCCCCAAGGGGCTATTAGCATTCGCCACGGCGGCGAAAGAATACGTGAGACTAATCTAACCACTTTTCCTCACCTTTTTGCATTGAAAATCGGCATCATAAACTGTGTATTTATGGTTGGTGAGGTTCTACGTAGCCAAAATAGCGAGGGAGCTGATGAGCAAAACTTTGAGCCAACCCTCTCTTCATAGAGTAAGATATAATCTATGAGTTTAATACATCGAAAAAACCATCTATACGTGATTTGTCCGTATTGTAAGTCTGACAAAATAATACTAAATGAGAACGGCGAGTATGTGTGTACCGACTGCGGAACAGTAGTGGGATACGAGCTTGTTCTGCCAAGGGTGAAACTTGAAATGCCGTTGAGGAGGGAAAGCCGCCTCCTCGTATTTCTCCAGAGAGAAACGAAGGAGACGGTCAAAAGGAAATACAGCGAGTTGGTGAGGTTCTACGTAGCCAAAATAGCGAGGGAGCTGGGCCGCCCAGATCTTGAACGCGTTGCGTTGTCAACTTTTCAAGGTCTAGATAAGCGGGTGTACCAGGGCAAAAACCCGAGGGTGCTGGCCGCGGCTCTTGTCTACATGGCCGCAGAGAAGACGGGCTACCACATCCACAAGCAACAGATAGCTCTACTGCTTAACATAAGTAAGTTCAGTATAAGAGACACGGTTACAAAACTAAGGCGGCATGTTGCTCAAGAGTAACTTTCCACATCTCCTGGCCCGAATAGTGGAATGTGTTGAGTGTAAACACGCATGTCTCGAGAAGGGCCTCTGCGCCTTC